>JAQVLN010000078.1:0-4266 GCA_028704155.1 Desulfitobacteriaceae bacterium | reverse complement strand
ATTATCTTTAACGGTTCGCCGCTGTTTACAGGAGATGCCGGTTCAGGTGAATCGGAGATCAGAAGGTGGTTGATTGAAAACGACCTGTTGGAAGGGATAATCGCCTTACCTAACGACCTCTTTTATAACACCGGCATCGCCACCTATATATGGGTGCTTACCAACCGAAAAAATGCCAACATCCTTAACGGACCGGTGAGAACAGGCAAGATCCAGCTGGTAGATGCCAGCAGCTTCTACCATAAGATGAGAAAATCCTTGGGTTCCAAAAGAAACGAAATCAGCGAGGCTGATATAGCGGAGATTACCAGGATCTACGGCGACTTCAAAGAGAATGAATACTGTAAGGTATTTGACAATAAAGAGTTGGGCTATCTTAAGGTGACCATCGAACGGCCCTTAAGACTTAATTTCCAGATTACGGAGGAGCGGATAGACAACCTCTATGCTGAGGCAGCTTTTGCCAAACTTTACGATGAGGACAAGGTTAAGGACCTGGAACTGAAAAAAGAGAAACTGACCATCAAGAAAGGCGAACAGGCCGAGCTTGAGAAACAATATAAAGGCCGAGAGCTTCAGGAGCAAATTATCAGTGCTTTAAAAACGAATGCTGATCCTAGGCTGTATAAGAACAGAGATGAATTCACCAAGGTATTGAAAGCGATATTAGGCGGACTGAAACTTAATACGTCACTCTTTAAAGCGGTACGGATGGGCTTGTCGGAAAGAGATGAGACTGCTGACTATTGCTATAGCGGTAAGAAGAAAGAAGCTGACTCCACCCTGCGGGATACCGAAAGCATCCCTTTATCCCTCGATGTGGATGGCTTTGAGGCTGATTCTGCAAAGCACATCAAGCAGGAGCAACAGAACATCCTTAACTACTTAGAAAAAGAAGTTAAAACCCATGTCAAAGAGTTTTGGATAGACCACAGCAAGACCAAAATCGGTTATGAGATACCCTTTACCAGGTATTTTTATAAATATCAGGAACTGCGACCCTTTACCGAAATCATGCTGGAAATTGAGGAACTGGAGAAAGAAATCCAGGCGGAGATCAAGAAGGTGATCGGGTAGTGAATGGGATTAAATATAGGCAACCTGAAGAAATGAAGGACAGTGGGGTTGAGTGGCAAGGGTTTACTGGATTGGAATGGAAAAAAACCAAATTGAAATATATTGCTTCTGTTAGGAATGGTGCTACCCCGTCCACAAGTGACCCAGATTATTGGGATGGCAACATATATTGGTTTACACCAACAGATTTTGGCAATCAAAGTCTGTATGAATCAGCCAGAACCATCACAGAGCGGGGCTTGAATTCATGTGGAACCAATTTGGTCCCCAAAGGTTCAGTTATTATTACCTGTCGAGCGCCGATAGGGGGGCTGGGCATTATTAAGTGCGAGGAAGCTGCTTATAATCAGGGATGTAAGGGAGTAGTTCCGACAAATGTTATCAGCCAATATCTGTATTATTTATTATTGTCTGCCGCCAACTTCATACAAAGCAGAGGAAAAGGAACGACTTTCATGGAATTATCCAGTTATGACCTAAACAATCTGGTTGTTGAAGTTCCAAATAAAAAGAGTCAACGAAAAATCGCTAACTTCCTAGACCTCAAAACCGTCCAATTTGACTCCATCATCTCCAAGAAGGAGCTGCTTATTCAAAAGCTGGAAGAAGCCAAGAAGAGCCTGATATCTGAAGTGGTGACAGGTAAAGTCAAGATTGTTGATGGTGAGATGATTCCTAGAGAATTTGATGAAATACGTGATTGCGGTATCAAAGGGTGGGGAATGGTACCAGATGTTTGGCAAGAAACAAAAGTCAAATATGAATTGACAAATTATGATCATTTAAGAATCCCGTTAAGCTCTGAGGTTCGGGGTAGCATGATAGAAAAACAATACGATTACTATGGTGCCTCGGGTGTCATTGATAAGGTTGATTCATTTCTGTTTGACGGGAAATACGTGTTGGTGGGAGAAGATGGTGCTAATCTATATAGTCGAAGTACAGCACTTGCATATATAGCAGAAGGACAGTTTTGGGTTAACAATCATGCCCACATATTAAAAGCAAAGAACTATAATGATGATTACTATTGTTTCATACTTGAGAACTTGGACTACACTGTTTATATAACTGGGGCAGCTCAACCCAAACTTACTCAGGATAGATTGGCGAATATTGTATTGTATGTGGCTGGTTATCATGAACAATGTCTGATACAAGATTCCTTGAGAAGTAAACTAAGCAAGATAGTAAATTGTATAGAAATGTATAGTAGGCAAATTGATTTATTAAAACAAGCCAAACAATCCCTCATCTCCGAAGCAGTAACAGGTAAAATCGACCTCAGAAACTGGGAAATAACAGAGGAGGGAGAATTGCAGTGATTACTCCAATTACACCTAACTCCCTGAAAGAGAAATCCTTTCAGGCTTTAATCAAAGAATATCTTATCGGTGCCAATGGCTACGCTGAGTCCTTCAACAGCGGCTATGACAAGGTCATAGCCCTTGATGTTGACTGCCTTTTCTCTTTCTGGGAATCCACTCAGCCTAAACAGCTGGCTAAGCTGCAAAACATCTACCAGACCAACTATAAAAATAAGGTAATCGGCAATCTAGTCAAAGAGCTACAGTCCAGAGGCTCCCTTGATGTCCTAAAACATGGCATCAAGGATTTCGGGGTTAAGCTGGAACTGGCCTATTTCAAGCCGCCTACTGATCTAAATCCTGATCAGGTCAGGTTATACGGAAAGAATATCCTGTCGGTAACCGAAGAACTCAACTACCAGGACGATAAAAGAATCGACCTGGTTATATTCCTGAACGGAATCCCGATAATCACCATGGAGCTCAAAAATCCGTTCACCGGGCAGACCTATAAGCATGCCATCAAACAGTATCAAGAGAAGCGCAGTCCCAAGGAGCGGATTTTCAGGTTAAAAGAACGCAGTTTGGTGAACTTTGCCGTGGACACCGATGAGGTTTATATGACCACCCGACTGGAAGAGGCTGCAACCAGATTTTTGCCTTTCAACAAGGGTAATGGCGAGAGCAGCGGCAATCCTGCCGTGGAAGGTAAGCTGAAGACCCACTATGTCTGGGAAAACATCCTTAAAAAAGACTCCCTCATGGAGATCCTGGACAAGTTTGCCTTTATCGAAAAACGGAAAGCACAGACTGAAAACGGTGACGAAGTAGTCAAAGAGGCAGTAATATTTCCCCGCTACCATCAGCTGGATGTGGTCAGGGAGGTCCTTGATCATGCGCGCAACAATGGAGCGGGCCAGAATTACCTTATTCAGCATTCAGCAGGCTCAGGCAAGACCAATTCCATTACCTGGCTCACCCATCGTTTGGCTTCTCTTCATGATACGAACAACACAGTGATCTTTCATTCCGTCATAGTTGTGACCGACCGGGTGGTATTAAACCAACAGCTGCAAGACTCCATCTATCAGCTGGAACATAAGCTTGGGCTGGTAGCCAAGATTGATGTGAATTCGGACCAGTTGGCCGCGGAGCTGCAAAAGGGAACCAAGATTATCGTCACCACTATTCAGAAATTTCCCTTCATCCTGGAAAAGATATCCGGCACCAAGGGCAAACAATACGCTATAGTAATAGATGAGGCCCACTCCTCCACATCAGGCCGCAGCATGATGGCGCTGAAGGAAGCACTGTCCCTGGAAGAAGCCGCTGAACTTGCCGGCCAAGAGGAAAGGAAAGAGAAAGATACTGAGGATCTGATCAATGCCGAACTGGAGAAGTTCACTAATCGGGAGCACGTTAGTTTCTTTGCCTTTACTGCCACCCCTAAAGGGACAACCTTAAGGTTGTTCGGAACCCAGGGCAGTGACGGCAAATACTATCCTTTCCATATATACAGTATGCGGCAAGCGATTGAAGAAGGCTTTATACTGGATGTCCTAAAAAACTATCTGACCTATAAGATGTTCTATAACGTTAATAAAAAGATTCAAGACGATCCTACCATTCCCAAAGGTAAGGGGACTAAGGCCATAGCCAGGTATGTCAGCCTGCATCCGCATAATATTTCCCAGAAGACCGAGATAATAATTGAACATTTCAGGAACTACAGCATGAAGAAGATTGGCGGGGAAGCCAAGGCCATGCTGGTAACCTCGTCCAGGCTCCATGCAGTCAGATACAAACTGGCCTTCGATAAATACATCGCTGAAAAAGGCTATCACGACGTTAAAACCTTGGTGGCCTTTTCGGGCACGGTTAA
>JAQVLN010000077.1 GCA_028704155.1 Desulfitobacteriaceae bacterium | reverse complement strand
CCCAATATCCCGGGCAAATAAACCGAGTTTCGTCTGACATATCACCTATTGTGGAAGAAACGGTAAAAGCTCTTCCTATACTGCTTTTTTATCGGAAAGACAGGCATAACAGAAAATTAGTTATTTATTGCGCTATGGCAAGCGGAATTGGCTTTTCCGTAAATGAAACCCTGTTCTACTTTACTTCCTTTGTTTCTTCGCCCAGCCTATATTCCATTTTCCCACTGATTATGAGAACCATCACCACCTGTTTGATGCATGGAATGTCCACAGCAGTGGTAGGCTTTGGAGTCAGAATTACCAGGGACAATAAAATCATCAGGCTTCCGATGATTTTGGGCCTGCTCGCGCTGTCGGCGACCATTCATTCGCTGTACAACATTTTGATTGGCACACGTCTGGCTATCGTTGCCCTGCTTATGCCCGCCGCCCTTTATTTTGTCGGTATTGCATTGCTGTCGAATGATGATGAGACACAAGGAGGGGAAGCGTATGAGTCTTAATGCTTATGACAGAAACAGACTTGGGCAGATTTTTGACGATTATTATGACAGGGTATATACCTTTCTGTATTTCAGAGTGAAAAATACAGCTTTGACCGAGGAACTGGCCAGCGAAACGTTTCTAAAGGTAGCTGAAAAATACAAGACATATAATCCTGAAAAAGGTGCTCTAAGCACATGGATATTTACTATTGCAATGAATCAGCTGCGCAGCAACTATCGTTCCTTTAAAGGTAAAGAAACTATCAATCTTGAGGATATAGAAAATTTAAATGGAGGCGCTGATACGGAAGCCTGCCTTGAAGCGAATGAAACCAAAGCAGCCATACTCCGCCTTCTGAATGAATTAGATGAACGCCAACACAGCATCATCACTCTAAAGTATTATGGCGGGCTTTCCAATAAGGAAATCAGCGACATTATGAACATATCCGAAACGAATGTCAGCACCATATTAAACCGTGCTATAAAGAAATTGAGGAATATACTGGAAAAGCGTGACGAATTTTCTGATTTTGCGTATAAGAGTCAGGAGGGAAAAAGATGAGCGATTACAGGGAGATGGATGAAGTAATGAACCATATCAAGCCACTGCCTGATCCAAAGGCAAAAGAAAAGGCAAAAGCAGCCTTTCTGCTGAAAGCCGAGGAGGTCATGGAAAGCGAAAAAAAATGCAAGCCGAAGTTTTGGAAAAATAAACAGCTCGTCTATTCCTTCGCATCGGGGATGGCCGCTATGCTTATCCTGGTTGTAGGCATGATGTCAGTGCTAAATCCTGAGTTTCTTGCCGGTACAGTCCGCACCACGGGGTATTATGAAATAAACAGTCCTTACACGCCGCTTAAAAACGGCGACGTGATCTCTGCCGATACGCTTCAGGAGATGAGGGCTTCGGGCAACAAGTTTAAGCTGTATATGGAAAATGGGCTTGCTCTATATCTTGATAGTGTGAGTGATGGCGCTGTTACATTGCAGTACAATTTAACTGCCCATGCAGCGCTTGCAGAGTTGCTTCAAAACGCAGCAGGCGGATCGATCATAACATTAAAGATAGAAAGCGGTTTTACGGGAATTCCGGTCAAATATGAAATTGACCTCATGCGTAGTGTTATAGACGGTCTGACTGCTACGGAACAGCAAAAATGGCTTTCCGGACTCTATGTTTACTGTTACATCGTGGATCAACGTCAGCTTGAGCGGTATATAGAGACAGGCTTGGGCGATGCGCTCTTAAGTGAGCATAAGATGCTTCCCGCCCAAATTGCCGGGGAAGTCCTTTATGTAAATACCAACCCCGGCCTGTTTGATGCCGGCAAAGAGGTGTTGGTTTTTACTCTTCAAAAGATTGATACAGGTTCTATATTCGGTTCTAAAAACGGCGGTGCCGGTATCGGCAGCGGGTCCGAAGGTCATGTAGGGGATATCGAGATTGAAGGAGGTAACATAATCGCACCTTGATGAGTTCATCCATTTTGTTTCCGAATGCGGTCTATAAAATATTAATTGGGGAGTTAAGGGAGAGAAGAGTATGCAGAACAATGAACAGGAAAATACATCGATAATTGAACAAGAGAGATTGCGAAAGTCCGAACAAAAAATGAAAAAATTCAACATTAACAAAAACCATATCCAAGGGTTTATTGCCGGGGTACTAGTTTCAGCAATCCTCTTTACAGGTCTTGTTGCCGGTTTAAATCCTTCCTTTCTGACGGGTTCAATCTACACCGTATCTGATTTGACAGTTGAAGAAATAGATACTGTTTATTTCTTAAAATCTGATAGCATGCAACTAAAAAAAGCAAGTAATACTACAGAAAATATTAAACATATACCTTCCAGTACTCATTACGGGTTTGAAGGCATTGATATTTTAATAGAGGGTTCGGTAGGAGAAAAATACACTTTAGTATTTGGTGCCAGTTCCTCAGATTTAACGGACAAAATGACATTGGTCGGTGTCCCTAGAAATAATCCTTCTGTGGAATGGATTCCTATTTCAGGTATTGAAATCAAATCCGCTCATGAATATGGTGAGTTTTATACATCCAATCCAAGAGGAGCCGTAGTGAAATATAAAAAAACAGGAGTTTCAACTATTATTGATTCAAGAGAATTTCGCCAAGCCAGTGGGATTGTAATAGAATTTACGAGTATTGGAAGTTATGATGCATATCATATCTTTTATGTAGTTCTTACAGGCGCTGGTGAGTCCATAAAAACTTTAAAAGTTCTTTGTCATAATAAAGCTCTTGATTATAGTGCAATAACGCCCTAATGTTTTCCTAAACCCGCACCTTGGAAACCGAAAAATGGTAATTTACGGAAGGCCATGTTGGATTTTTTCAGTTTCTTTGAGCTTGTGTGGTCAGGTATGGCGAAGGAGAAGAAATTAATATGAATATAAAGAAAATTATGGCCAACGGTAATGAAACGCAATTGTTAACAGCGATGAAATTCTGATTTCAGGGTTCTTTTTTACCCTTTTTACGTTTTCCTTTTGAGGAGACTACATGGTTTGCTTAAACCGTTTAGACCTGTGATAAGCTGAAATTTGATGGGGCTGTTCAGCAACCCCTAATTAAAGGGGCTATCCAGAAGTTATTATCGGTAAGCCGCAAAAACAACGGCAGGGCCAAGGAAATATTAACGAAAACCATTTTATCATTGGATTACACACAAAAGGGTAAAGAAAAAATCGATTGGGATAGTCCTGAAGCCCGCGAAGAGTTGCTCAATAAATTGGTTAAAGACAGCCAAACTGTATTGGATGCATTGAAAGAAGTTGAACTAAGCCCACAAGAACAAACCGCCAAGGAATTATTGACTGTGGTTACAGCCCAGGACATCGAAGAAAAAGAAGACGGCAAAGTAGTTTTCAAAAACGTCATCCAAGGCAGGTGAATAATAACCACAATATGGTTATTGACGGCTTAAAAAGGGTAGTTTTGCACTAATTTACGATGACATCGCAGTATTTTTCATCCAGCTCAATGGTGTAGCAAATACGTTCAGCCCGAAATCGAGGCGTTGGTTAATGAAAGTAGTGAACCGGTTTTTTTAACTAAAAACGGTTACGGTTCTATGGTTCTGTTAAGTCTTGAACAATATGCTGCTTTGCAAAACTCTTATAATCCCTATCTGCCACCCCACCTGTCGCCGTTTTCGACAGTGATTCGGGAGTGGCAACTATTTACATAAAGACATCAGGTTTTCCGGCTCATTGCCCCCACCTTTTGACAGAGGGATAATATGGTGTACTTCCCCAACTGGTGTAAGCCTATTCTCTTTTTGACATTCTTCACAAAGGGGATGGGCTTTTATATATCTATCCCGGATGCGCTTCCAGGCACGGCCGTAGCGCTTACTTTTTTTACTCACTTTATCGCCCTCCACAGGTATTATTTTACTCTAACTCACCTGTGTCCGACAAACCGGGATTGGTCAATAATTCAGAGCAAATTTATTAAATGCTTGATGTTTGCCTGCATGTTCGGGGCGCCTCCTTAAGGATAGAATTACTTGCCATAATTCAATCCTTTAATCCTTCCTTCTTCGTACAGATGCAGTCATGCTTACCTGTTGGGTGCTCCGGATGGTGTGCCTGCATCCATTTTTAACAATTGGAGATGATAAAATGGGAAATAAAGATGCTGAGTGAGGAACCTGTTTCTGATATGATCAATAAAGCCCGCTGATGATTGTTACGTCCCAACGGGCTTTATGTTTACGCTTATAATATTTCAATCATGGCAATGACTATATCCACTGCCTCAGCTATCAGATCCTCAGGAACCTTTTCTATAAAGGCAGCGTTCCTGCTCTGCATGTCGAGAGCTTTCACCTGATCGCACATAATAACGCCGGTTGTCTTTGTGCGGTCATCCAGCGGGACATGGAGCGGTATGCCTCGATTAGTGTTTGTGATTGGGCAGACCAGCGCACCACGGCTTAGGGCATTGAATGCATTGTTACTTATTACGATAGCCGGACGGCGGCCTTTCTGCTCATGGCCGGATTGCGGGTCAAAGTCTAAATAGATGATATCGCCTTGCTGCGGTATATAAGCCATCACAACACCTCATTTCCGACAGGAGCTCCAGTATCCCATTCGGAGAACTCATAAGGTTCTTTAAAGCCAGCCAGGCGTTCCTCCAAGGTCCTGTGTCTTATGCCGGCCTTGCGGATAATAATGGCATCTTGCTGTCGCTCTATTTCTACTCTATCACTCTCGCGGAGGTCTAAAGCTTCCATAAGTTGCTTTGGTATTCTGATCCCTTGACTGTTGCCCCATTTCTGAATAGTGGTATACATACTGATCACTCCCTCCACTTATAGTATATACTTGGTATATACAAATCGTCAATTAAATATGTGCCGTATCTTGTTGCCAAATGAATATAATCCATTGCAAAAAAATTGCCCTTCCTGCCTGTTGCAACTGGCTTTGAGGGGCTTTCCTTTGTTTCTGCGGGTAAACGCATGCTAAATGTATTCAAACGCTCTGACGCTAAATAATGACATCATGGTAAATCCATTCATTCGGTTCTCTTTATTTAGCATGTCGCACCATCACTTAATTTGGCTGCATTGTTCCTCTTTACCATCTCACGCATAATACTAAGAAGCTCGTCCTGGATCTCCATGGAGAGGCAACTGAAAAACTGAGCGGCCTTACCTGTAGAATAGCCCTTATCAAACTCAGAATACTGGTCACCTGCCGAAGATTCCAAGGGGAAGGAGCTGATGAGATTGTCCCGTACGCAAGGCCGCGCGGCCGTGCGAGGATTGTAAAAGAATATAGTAGAGCTTATTGACATATATAGATTATCGATATATTATACACTTATATAGATCATCTATATAAAGGAGGTTGTCTCTTATGTCAATTAATAAAAGCTTATTAACCGGTAGCACCACCATGCTTATTCTAAAACTACTAGAGGAAACGGATATGTATGGGTATGAAATGATTGAAGAACTAAGCAAAAAATCACAGAACATATTTAAGTTAAAAGCTGGAACTTTATATCCACTACTCCATGGCCTGGAGCACAAAGACATGCTCACTTCTTACGAAAAAAGCACGGGTAATCAAAGGATACGAAAGTATTATAGTATTACAAAAACAGGCCGCAAGTATTTAAACGAGAAAACAAAGGAATGGAAAGTGTATACTGTTGCCATTAATAATGTCTTGGGAGGTGTAGACTTTGCCCCAGTCCAATAGGTTTGCTGATTATTTGGAAATTATCCGTCAGCAGATACGATGGAAAAGGGTCCAACCCTATGTTTTACAGGAAATCGAAAACCACCTGACTGACCAAAAGGATGCGTTTGAAAGAAACGGAATTGACGAAGAAACGGCTATAATTAAGGCTAAAGCAGAAATGGGTGATCCTGTAGTAGTCGGTGAGCAGCTTGACCGTACTCATAGGCCTAAGCCGGATTGGCCGCTGCTGGCCATGACAGCTATATTGATATTTTTGGGTCTCTCTATTCAATTTATTATTGGAACGGATATCTACAACGGAATGGAAATGTTCTACAAACAGGTTATATGGGCTGGACTAGCTGCTATTGTTTTCTTGGTTGCTTATTTTCTTGATTTTACAATCCTCGGGAAATATTCGTTAATTATTTATTTACTGCTCGTTGCCATAACCTTAAGCGATTATTGGTTTTCCGATGTTAGAACTACCGGGTATAATACCGCAATTTACCCCCTGCTGTTGTTTCCCACAATCTTTGCCGGACTTGTTTACAGAATGCGTAATAAGGAATATGGTGGCCTTGTTCTTTGTGGGGCGGCAGTAATTGTTCCGGCTCTTTTAGGATTACTTATACATAATTCAACTGTTCTTTTTTTGATAGGTACATCTTGTCTTATTATTTTGACAGTTGCAATTGCTAAAGGATGGTTTAACGTAAGGAAGCTATATGCCCTGATTATTCTTTATCTTTCCTCTGCGGTTACTTTTTCAATTATGCTATTTATGATGAATGATTATGCTTGGAATAGATTGCATGTAGTATTAAATCCGTCGTTAGACCCTACAGGAGCCGGATATATTACAACTCTTATCCAACGGTTACTCCTTCATTCACGACTATTTGGAGAGGGGTTGCCTGTAAGTGATTATGGACAATATCCGATATCAAAGATTTTACCCGAAGCAAATACCGACTTTCTGTTAACTTACTTGACTTATAAATTTGGATGGATTTTATTTATCGGTATAATACTTATTTTCTTAGCCTTTATTGTTCGGTCTGTCATCATCAGCAAGAGACAAAAAAGCGTTCTCGGACAGTTAGTTTCATTAGCTATTATTTTAACACTTGTCCTACAGTTTTTGACATTTGTTACTTCGAATTTGGGTTTTATGCTGTTTGGTCCGGTGTCATTGCCATTAATCTCTTATGGTGGGCGAGGCTTGCTAATAAATATGTGTCTGATAGGGTTTTTGCTTTCAATATTCCGTACTGGGAGTTTGGTAAGTGATGACACTGAAGTAGCCGGAATTAAGTCAAGTCGTCTAATTCAATATGAGAATGGAAAAATAATAATCAAGCTAAAGGCAACTCAATAAATTGATTGCGTACATGTAAGTTTCATTTCTGTTCTTTATAGAAACCCAAGGGGCCGCCGTCCGTAGCGGCCTCTGATTCTAGGCCATTGTTTCCAATAAAAATTAAATAATTGCCTTATTCAGGTGGAGTTTTGGCTCCACCTGAATGCTGGTATCTCCTTATCGGGGATCGTACCCCACAACCGACCAAATACCCGTTTCGTCCTGCCGGATGAGCCGCTCCAGATAAACCTGTTTAATGGGACCGTCAGCAACTTCTACCACTGCCTGGGCGCCATTATTCGCTCCCAGTTTAAAAGATGAGAATGGTATTTTCGGTTCGCCTTGAATTCCTTCCGGCGTTACTTTTAAATTAACAAAAGTGAGTGACACTTGCAAAGGATCAAGCTGCCAAGGGCTGCTTCCTCTGTCCACCTGCTGTTGGTCAGCTTTGGCAATCTCTAAATCCACCGGGACCTTGACCTGGGCCTTATTCACTATCTCTTGAGCACTATCCGGCAAGGTAAGGTCAGCCGCAATCTGACGGGCAAACTCTGCCCGCTTTACACCTTCGATCTGAATTTCCAGACCATCCTGACGCCACCGCAAGTGATCCTGCCAAACCTCCAACGGGCCGCCGGCAGCCGTGCCAAGGGCAGAACCAGCAACCGGCTCAAAAGAGCCCTGGGCGGCAGTTTCTATGATTGTGGTATCACCGTAATCCAGGACGATACGGTCCAGGAAGGCGAAAATGCGAGCGGGTGCCTTTGGCAGGAGCAGCGGCGTTAACCGGCTGATAGCAACTGCTTCCTCTATTGTACTCACCAATTGTCCCGGATCCTTTTCCACCACTTTATATCCCTCGGGCACCTGGTAGGCAAAAATTTGCGGCTCGAGTTGTGTATTCGGTTCAAAGCTTGAAAAAGTATAGGTAGTCTGCAGGGCATTTTGCATTGCTGTTTGCAGTTGGACAGGCAGATTGGTTTCTTTATCTATCCATAAATAGTATTCAAGACCTCCCGGTGGTGAAATTTTCAGTTTTGCAGCCTGCCGACCGGCAATTTCCTCCGACCCGACCACAGTATGGGGGTATTGTTTCGCTCGTTGGGCTTCATCCCGCAGATCAAAACCGGTTTTAACAAGGTCCGGTACCAGCGGCAGCAAGGCTACCTCTTTGCTTTGCGGACGAATCTGCCATTTTTGCTCGTTATTATTGATAGTCAGTGTGCCATCATCCTGCCGCATGGCATACTTATCTCCCTCCGACCAAAGCTCAGCCTGCCGAACCGACCATTCCTCTCCGGCTTCATTTTGCGAACGCATCTCCAGGATACCGTGGTAATTAGTCAACTGCGCCACGGCTTTTTCCATAGCGTAAACCATATCATCTTTAAACCAGTCGCTCCAACTGGATAGCGCAGCGAATAGAAGTACCCCTGCCACCACAGCTGTGACAGATGGCCAAATCCATGAACGACGCCGCTTGCCAGGCTTCATTCCCTGTTTTTGTTCCATGTGCTTGTTTTTCGATATTTTATCGGCAACAGTTTTGGCTAACCTTTCCGGGTACCCGTGAGCCGGCAGTGCCGGTTCTCTTAAAGTCCGCACCAACCGGACCGTTGCCAGAAGTTTTTCCATTTCCGGAGTATCGGCAGCTCCGTGGCGTTCTTCGGGCTCATGTTCCGCGTTCAAAGTATCAATATAATCGGAAAGTCTGTTTTCCGGATCATGCATAATCCATCCCTCCTATCTAATCATTGCCGTTCAAGAGCTGAGCCAAAGACTGCAAAGCCCGGTATTGGGCCGTGCGGACAGCCGCTTCCGTTTTTCCGACGATTTTTGCGGTCTCGGCTACCGAATGGCCTTTAATGATTCGTAAATCAAGGACTAGACGCTGGTCTCCGCTCATTTTAGCTAAGACATTTTCCAGTTGCAGACGCTGGACAACCGCCTTTTGATGATCCTGATTTGCTGTTTCTGCCGGATTTATTTCCTCAAAATTAAGCTGTATCCCCCGGCGTTTCTTTTGCCGCCAACGATCCCTTAAAACATTTAGGGCAACGGTCTTCATAAAGCCCAGAAAATTTTCCAGGGGGGCCTGCTGCTCCTGTAAATAGGTCAGAGTTTTCACATAGGTTTCCTGGGTAATGTCCTCCGCCTCTTCCAGGTTTTGCACTTTAAAATAGATAAAACGATAGAGAGGTTCCCACGTGTCTGAGCAGATTTGTGCAATCGCTCTGCGATCCCCTTCTCTTGCCTTTTTTAGTAAATCAGCGGTGTTCACAAGTCTTTACACCTCTTCCCCGACCGGTTGTTTACATTTGTTGGGGACATTCCTTCAACCCTGGTGACGTCTCACCAGGGAGGTCTGTCCCCTTTCATATACCATAACGATTAAGCTATCCGAAATGTTACATGAAAATTCTGGTACTATATAAAATACGATATAAATGATTTAAAACATTACAATAAGAAAGAGCCTTCCTCATTAAGTAGAAAAGCTCTTCATTTAAATCAAAATAGACCAATTGCCGTTTTTTGTTATGTTTCCACGCACATACTCAAATGACATTCATTCTGTCCTCTCAAGCCATGCAACGAGCGGGGCGGTTTGATGTTAGAGGGCGATTTTTGATCCCGATGTATGGGGGAACATGTCAATCAAGGTTGATGATCGCAGCACTTTCTCAGGTTTTTCTACCGAGATTCGGATAAATCAATTCCTGTAAAGGTGCCATTAACTTCTTTATCTTAATAGCTTTCAAATTAGGAGGATATATAGGATTGTCAAATACTACTCCAACTTTTCCTTTAATGATCTCTTCATTGCCAAAGAGAAAGATACCATTAAATATCACCTCTCCCCCTGCTCGAGGGATCATATCCAAGATTGTTTTAATAAAGGTTGTTTTCCCGGCACCATTTCTCCCTACTAAG
>JAQVLN010000076.1 GCA_028704155.1 Desulfitobacteriaceae bacterium | reverse complement strand
TTATTTCGAATCACAATTAAGGTTTATATGGCATATGCAAAACGAGGGTTAATCAAATAGCCCTCGTTTTTCTATATAAACATTGTTCCTATCTCCCTCTTAACTTATCATTCCGCACTTCTTTTCCATGATTTCGACTCTTTTCTGAAGCCTATCCAGTTTCACGCCGTCAGCACTGAGTTCCGATACAGCCTGCCAGGTCAAATCCACTTTAGCGGAAAGTCCATCTAATCTTCTTTGAGTTTCTCTACTGTCTGCTCTGAGTGCTTTAATGTCGGATTCCATTTTCGCTTGACCATCTTTGAGGACATTCATGTCCTCTTCCATGCGATCTAGTTTTTTCAGAATCAGTTCCAAGCTATCTATCGCTAACCCCCCCCTTATTAATCCGTAAAAATAGTGTACCACATAAATCCATTCTTTTTAATTAAAGAAAGGAGCTGCTGCAAATAGAGATAGCAGACACAGCAGGTTTTTTAGTGATAAACGTAAGCTTTCTCAAGAATGAGCGTCATCGATACAACAATCCAGGGAAGGTAATTCCTCCTCTTGATAATGTGGCTCACCAAGGGCATTAATTTGAATATTCCCTGCCTGCCCGTACTGATAAAGTTGGTCGAGCACTTCTACGGCCGCACGAATTCTGGTTCTTAACAGGTAGCCGCGGTGTTCCGAGGCTTGAAGTATTTCCCTTACATCAATTTTAGGCTGCCAGTCATAGGCTCGGCCGTGAAAATCCTGGACCTGTTGAAGAACGACCAAGATTTCATCCTGGTTCAAAGGTTGAAGTTGGGGGGCTGCAATAATTGCGTTGAGTACCTTTTCAATAGGCTCCCGTTGGGCACGATCAACATAGGTTGTGGCGAGGTTTTCATACTCATGCTTGGACTCTATGACATCCTCTTGATACGATGAACCTAAAGCAAACATAGTAAAGATGGCTTCAAGACCGGAATGTTTTTCAGGAAACAAGAAAGCCACCATATTATTATAAGCTTTGAGGCGGGCTTTTTTGCCCAGACGACCTATTAATTCAGTTTCATCAAAGAGGATAACCCAACCATTGTAATCCAGTAGTTTAAAAAGGCGGCTTAAAAAGACAAAGTAGTCCATGCTGTGACGCGTTTTACTAAAAGTTACGGAATACTTGACTGTCTGGGCAAAAATCCGTTTATAGATCTTCCGCAAGAGAGCGTTATTTATAAAATCACCCTCGAGATCCGCCATAAGTAAGTATTTTTCATCTTGATCATCAACATGCAAAAAGGAGCGCAAAACATAAAACAACTTGTCGGTTTCCAAGTGCTTACTGCTAAAGGTGAGCAAATCCAGGGCACTTGGGTTATTCGGGGTAATATCTTGTACTACATGTTCAAATCCTGGTTGCAGACGCCCAGGCAGGTACGTATTGCTAACCAGTTTCTGATAAACAAGATAAAGCTTATCAAAAGGTGTCTCCTTACTGAGGGATATCAGGCTGACCACCATATTATTACTATGAGCTAAGTTAAACACTGTATTCAAAAGGTGGGTCTTGCCCTCTCCGTACTTCCCGGTTACAACCAGACCGCCGGATTCTCCAGTGTCCCTGACCTGGTCTAACCTGCGCGAGATCTGCCCCATTAATTCCGGACGGGCAGAGGAGAAGTAATGTCCAACCGCCCGGGAAGACACTCCCGAACGCAAGGCCTCAATGACTCTCTGTGCTTCAAAATCCATTATTCTGCTCCTCCCTGTATGGTAGTCAGAACTACTTTCCTGGGCAAGGAAACTTTGCCGAAGCGGGACCGGGCATGAAGTTCTTCCGCCGTATTCCAACTCATATCAGTAGCGCCTGCATTGAAGCGGTTTATGACCTGGCCCAGACGGGTGGACATTTTGAGGATATTTTCTGGAGTATAGACTTCATCAATCAGACGATCCAAATCCACAATATCGGCAAAACGGTTAAAACGTTGGCTTTCAATTTCATTTTGGATACGCATCCACAATGCCTGATAAGACTTCAGACCCTTAACGTCATCATCCATCAGACTACGATCAAAGGAAAAAACGAACATAGTATGCTTTAATGTATCTATTTCATCAATCAATTCGCGAATGCTTTCATAAGCATCTTCCCGTTTCATGCGGGTATAACGAATGGTTTCTTCACTATTTGCACTTACCAATACTTCCATATTATCAATCGAGATCACCAGACCCTTAAATCCCGCCAGACAGCAAACCTCTACCAGTGAACGCAGCATGTGCCTGGCATTATATTTGGTGATTTTACTCGGAGACAAACCCAGGCGGCGCAGGGAGGGTAATTTAGCTTCCCGACTTCCTTCCAGCCACAACATCAACAGCTTACTGTTGGCCTCTTCCAACATGGGATGTCCCAAAATTCCACCGGTCAACAAAGCGCAGGTCAAGGCAAAATTATTATCAATCAGGGGATTAGTCAGAAAGAGCCTATCCAGCTGCTGCCTCATCTCCCGCTTGGTTAACGGATCCAACTGTCCCTGACTGGATAAGTAATCCGCAAAGCTAATACCTTCCGGGATAATCTCAGGCTCATACCCCAACTGCCGGATAACCTCGCGACTGCAAAATTGCAAGCGTTCCAGCAAGTGAACCTGGTGCAAAATGGCTATATAGATTTCCTTAAAATCATGGAGCCAGATTTGCCGGGCCGAGAGACTAACCGGGATATAGCCCATCTTTTCCGCCTCCATGGCCAATATTTCCAGGAAGTGGGTCTTCCCGCTTCCAGCACGTCCCGTCACGAACTTTATCTTACTGCCTCCCCCAGCCAAGTAGTCAGCCAGGTATTTTTCCTTCCAAAAATCCATAATAAACTCGCTGCCCACCGATATTTCCTGTAGAATTTCACGATTACCCGGAGGCTGACCCTTCATTAAGTTAGCGATGGCTGATTTGATGTCATTTTCCAAAACGATACCCCCCATGTAAGAAGTTAGAGGTAAGATGTAAGATATCAGATTTCAAAGGTATGTTAAGCAAAATCCAATTCAGGTGCCGCTTTCTCGAAAAAACGGATGGTTGCTAAATACTGCTCACGACCATCCTGATCCAGGATACGGATAGCCTTGTTATTATTACGACTGGGGCCAAATTGAAACTGCCGTCCATCTTCACTGGTACGTAGGTCAGAAGCATACAGCCGTGCCAGGTCAAAAGCAAAACTCTGCAGGTCATAATCTTTCCGGAAGCGACGCATCGGGGTTAAGAAGGTGTAAAGATTCCGCAAATAGATATCCCCTTCTTTCAAAGTTGGTGTTTTACCCTGGTTTTGCTTTAACAGCATTAGATCATAAGCCGAGGCAAGCTCTCTAACAAAGATCCTGGGGTAAAAAGCTGCCTTTAAAAGTTTATCCCTGCCGGCCTTAACATCTTGTACAAAAGCCAGAGGACGCAAACATTGGACCCGTTTTCGATCCAGATATAAGTCCAAATTCTCGATATCAATCCTGACCTTGAACGGAAACATCTCATAAATCGGGTAGTCTCCTTTAACGTCTACTTCCAGGCGATCACAATTAGCAAGCAATTGTTCTACAAAGTCGCCATTTTCGACATATTCGCGTATTCCAAATTCATCAACCTGCTTTCGCATGTCTTCCAATAATGTTTCCTCTTCCTTCAGGTAAACCTGCAGAGCCGCTCGGTCCTTGGTCCAACTCTTAAGATCACCTTTCTCCATATTTTTACATAAGCTTTTAACCACTTTTTGCTGACTCTTGATCTTATCCTTTAGTTCTTTCTCGATGCTCAAAATTTGTTTATATAAATTTTCATAATCTTTCACCATTCTGACTCCTTCTTCTTATTTAGATTCATTACTAAGGCAAGAATTCGATAAAAATTTAAATTTCCCTGCTCACTTGCCCCTTGCCTCCCTAATTAAGTAATGGCATACTGTGAATATAATATTGTAATTATGAGAGAAAACAGGGAGAGAACATATGCCTTTTTTCGATAAAACTTTTTCAGAGGGGGATAAATCTACTGCAAAGATATATGGTCAATTGAAAAAAAAGTTATTTACCTGGCAGAAGAAATGCCTGGATATCTGGTTTGACAATCAGTGTAAAGGGATTGTCAATGTTGTCACCGGGGCAGGCAAAACTATCCTCGCCTTGGGAGCAATTGCTAGGCTGGAATATGTACATCAAAAGCCATCATCAGCCTTAAAGGTCAAAATTGTTGTTCCAAAAGTTTTTCTGGCAAATCAATGGGTTAAGAGCCTGCAGGACGATCTGGCTGTTTCCAGGGATGATATCGGAGTATACTCCGGGGTGCGCAAAGATCCGCCTTCCCGCAAATATATGATTTATGTAGTGAACTCCGCACGTGCTACTTTAGCACAGCAAATACTTACCGACTATCACCGGGGCAACACAATCTTGTTGATTGCGGATGAGTGTCATCACTATTGCAGTCCGGAAAATTCGCGCATCTTCGATTTTATTGCCCAAATCCCCAGCCAAGAGCAAGCCACACATTACTATGCCCTTGGATTATCTGCTACCCCGGAAACTGCAGCCTTTAACGAAACTCTGCTTCCTGCCTTAGGACCAGAGATCTATAAATACAGCTTTGTCGAGGCCTTGAATGCTAATATAATAAGTTCCTTTGCGATCTTTAACTTAAAGTTAAAATTCACACCTGATGAAGAGTACCAATATCTGGATCTAAGTGAACAACTAACCCGCGCCCTGGAAAGCCTTATGTATCGTTGCCCTTTCCTGAAAGGCTTAAACCGGGTACGGTATTTTGCCAACCTGGAGCAATTGGCGCAAAGTTCTGAGGATACCCTCATTGCTGCTCTGGCCCGTTCGGTACTCATGCTTGCCAACAAGCGCAAAGACTTGGTCTACAGGGCCGAATCCCGGATAAGCTGTGTCAATAATCTGGTGACGTTATTGCCGCGAAGTTCAAAAATCTTGATTTTTTGTGAAAGAATTGCTGTAGCGAACACAATTTACGAACAGTTACAATACCTATTTCCCGAACAAGTGGGGCGTTATCATTCCGAAATGGACGAATGGAGCCGTAAAGATATCCTGCGTAAATACCAGGATACGCAAATTCGCATCCTGGTAAGCTGCCGCGCCTTGGATGAAGGTTTGAATGTACCTTCAACCGATATCGGAATCGTCGCCTCCTCCACCGGCAGCACTCGGCAACGAATCCAAAGGCTGGGCAGAATCCTGCGCCGGTCCGGTATCAAGCACACGGCCAAACTTTATTACCTGTACATTGGTGCTTCCAACGAGGAAAAAGACTTACTGGCTGAAATTTCTCGCGACCTGGCAGGAGTAATTCCCATCCTGGACCTGGAATATGATCAAGATAACCAGACCTTTCTTCATTCCGCCTACCAAGCCTTAGCTGATCAAGTCATAGCCTATACTCTGCACAAAGGCTGGAGCACGAAGGTCATTACGGAGATAACAAAAAACCTGGAGCGCGGTAAACTGGGGTGCGATTGGTGGCTCTCCGAGCAGAACTGCCGCTTGAAAATTCAGAACGCCCCCTCCCGTTCAGAACGGAATTACTGGGTTAGCATGTACTTACTAGTGCAGGCTAGTCTTGGCCGGTTAGCTGAGTAGTTGGCCAATCAATATCCAAATGGCTGACCATTTTACCGTTTGCTATTTCTTTTTCTGCTTGAGTTAACCTCTCTCTCTCAACAGGGGTTAGCTTTGTAAAATCGCTGTCCCATGCAAGGACTATTCGTTTGATCATCTCAAATGCCAATTTCTGTTCCGACTCGGGAAGCATATCAATCATATCTATAATTTGTTTTGAAACTGCCGACATTATATTCATCTCCCTTACTTGTATATATCCCCTCGCGACCCTATCGCTTTTATTGTCAAACACAAAACGCAGCATAAAGCGGAACAGTTTTCTTCCCATCCTCAAAGCTAAAATTTTTGGTGGATAACTTAATTGCATATTCCGGCTTGTGGACATCTATATATACCTTCAAACTCTTAGCCTTGGTATTATCCGCCGACTTTACCTCAATGGGAATGATTTTGCCGTCCCGTTGAATGATAAAGTCTACCTCCGCGCCGCGCCCTGAAGTCCAATAATAGCTTTTATACTCATTCGTGGTAAGTTGGCAGCAAACGTAATTTTCCACCATACCGCCTTTAAAATCGTCTAGTTCCCCAGGAAGGTACAGCACGTCCTCGGCGGCAATATTCTTTTTGGCGCAGAGTAGGCCAACATCAGACACATACGTCTTAAATGAATCAATGTCCTTATAATTTTCCAATGGCTTTTTGGGATGCTCCACACGATAGATGCGGGTGGCAATGCCGGAAAGTGCCAGCCATTCTATCGCATTCTCGAATTCAGCGGCACGGGCACCCTTCTTGATCAGCTTGTACTGAAATCGCGTATTCTTTTTGGAAAGCTGAACAGTGATATTATCATAAACAAGCCGTGTTTTCTTGATCTCGTTTTGTGAATTGTATTTGCTCATATCATTGAGATAGCTTACCAGCACCATATTCTGCGTATGGCGCACTAAAATAAGATCCTTCGTTTCAAGATATTTACTCACGCATTCCGGCATGCCGCCCACCACAAGGTATTGACGGTAATAGGACAATGCTGCTTCATGCAGTGCTGCAGGCATGGGGAGATCATTTTGAAAGCATGTTTTGATTTGCGTAACAAGCCTACTTTTGCCGAAAGCCAAAAAGAACTCTTCCATATCCATTGGAAAAAGCGTTTTTATATCCACTTTGCCGACTGGGAAAGAGAACCTTTCCCGGTTCACTGCCACACCCAGCAGGCTGCCGGCAACAATGATGTGGTATTCAGGCGCTTTCTCACAAAAATATTTCAGAGAAGTTAGCGCACGTTCACAAAGCTGTATCTCATCCAGCACAATCAGTGTCTTTTCACGAATAATCGTCTGGCCCGATAAGCGGGACAGAACGGGAATCAAGTAGCCGGGGTCAATGCTCTCATCAAAGGTTTTGACAAGGAGAGGATCTGTTTCAAAGTTGAAATAAGCTACATTTTCATATTGCTCCCGCCCAAATTCAAGAACAGAATATGTTTTGCCGACCTGACGTGCTCCTTGTAAAATTAAAGGTTTTCGGTATGGGCTGTTCTTCCATTCTATTAAATACTCCATAATTTTTCGGTACATAAAAGTCCCTCCATAAGAACTAATGGTATTAGTGTATCATGTTTCCGCACTCAAATCAACGAACTTATTAGTATTTTTGCACTAAATTACACGAATGTATTTTTGAGCTTGACAACTTGATGATTTTGCAGGGATTTATCGCATCCATGTATCATATTGATATTCAGATGCTGTAGCCTGCTTAACCTGCTATAATGAAGGCAAATACTGCTGCTATCGCACCGACTGATTTGACCGCATACGAATTTTTTTGGTTTGCCAAGAATAAAAGGAGAACCGCAAAATGAAAATACTGTTTGTTGAAGATGATAAAATAATTGCATCCGGGCTTTGCTACTCACTGAAGCAGGAAGGATATCCCGTAACCCACTGCTTGGACGTCGAGTCAGCAAAAAACATGCTTAATGAAATCAGCTTTGACATGGCAATACTTGATTTATCCCTGCCGGATGGAAGCGGCTACGATATTTGCCAAATAATTAAGGCCAAGGCAGATATCCCAGTCATCTTTTTAACTGCAATCGACGATGAAGTCAATGTTGTGATGGGGCTTGATATGGGAGCGGACGACTATATTGCAAAGCCTTTCCGGATCAGAGAGCTGCTCGCCCGCATTAAATCCGTCCTTCGCCGCTATGACAAAACAGAAAGCGCCAAAACACTAATCGAGTTCAGTGGACTGAAAATCGATACAGCCAAGGCGAAGGTCTATAAAGGGGAGCAGGAAATCCCCTTGACTTCCCTTGAGTACCGGCTGCTGTTGATCTTTGCAAATCATCAGGGTCAGGTTCTTAGCCGCCACCAGCTTCTGGATGGGCTTTGGGATGTGGCGGGTGATTTTGTCAATGACAATACGCTGACAGTTTATATTAAGCGCTTACGCGAAAAAATTGAGGATAACAGCCAAAACCCGACAATTATAAAAACAGTTCGCGGCCTAGGCTATAAGGGGGGCGATTAAGCTGCTGCGCAATAAAGAAATAAAAATATATATTACTCTTTTGACCACAGTATGGATCATCGGAACAATCGTCTGTTCTTTTTTTGATATTATTGCTGGAATAACTGCCTTCTCTGCTTTACTTTTCATGATTATTATCTCTTTGTATTTTACTAAATGGCGATATAAAGAAATAGAAAAACTGTCCCTTTATCTCAAACGGATTGCCGGCGGTGAATACTCCCTTGATCTTAGAGATAATGATGAGGGTGAGCTTAGCATACTGAAAAGTGAAATATATAAAGTAACCGTAACACTATCCGAACAAGCCGAGCTGCTAAAAAAAGACAAGGTTTTTCTCGCTGATTCAATATCGGATATTTCGCATCAGCTTAAAACCCCCTTAACTTCAATGTCTATTATGACAGATCTGATGAGTGATCCGGACTTACCGCCGGATAAGCGCCTGGAATTTACTCAAAATATCCGTTCACAGCTGGAAAGACTGCAATGGCTGGTTACATCCCTTCTAAAGCTATCCAAGATTGATGCCGGGACGATTGAGTTCAAAAAAGAGCATATTAATGTAAAACAGCTTATCCGCAAGGCTACTGAACATCTGCTGATCCCGATCGAAATTAAAGAGCAAACTCTTGAAATTACCGGTGATGAAAATGCTCAATTTGTCGGCGATTTTAATTGGTCATCAGAGGCTGTCACAAATATTGTTAAAAACTGCATTGAACACACCCCTGTTGGCGGAAGAATTACGATTGATTTCCATGAAACATCACTCTATACCATGGTACAAGTCGCCGATAATGGCGGAGGCATCGACAAGAACGACTTGCCCTATATCTTCAACCGGTTTTATAAGGGCAAAAATGCTAAAAAAGAAAGTATCGGCATTGGGCTGGCCATGTCGAAAAGCATCCTGGAAAATCAGGGTGGCACCATTGAGACTAAAAGCGCAAAAAACACCGGTACTCAATTTACTATTAAAATGTATAAAAGTGTTGTGTGACTAAACTGTCACGTAAAGAGTCACCGCAAAGTCATCTTAGGCAGATATACTCAGGCCATAGACTAAAATAGGAGTGAATGTGAATGGAAATTTTAAGAGTAGAGAATCTGTCTAAAATCTATGGCAAGGGTGAAACCGCCGTCAAGGCTCTAAATAATGTCAGCTTCTCCGTGGAAAAAGGTGAATTTCTGGCAATTATCGGCCCCTCCGGCTCAGGAAAATCAACACTGTTGCATATCTTAGGCGGTGTTGATACGCCAACAAGCGGTAAGGTATTTGTGGAAAATACCGATGTTTATGCACTTGACGAAACAAAGCTGGCTATTTTCAGACGCAGACAGATCGGGCTTATCTATCAATTTTATAACCTGATCCCGGTATTAAGTGTGCAGGAGAATATTACGCTGCCCTTATTACTGGATGGGCGTAAGGTTGACAAAGGACAGCTTGATGAAATAACAACCACCCTGAATCTATCAGATAGATTAAACTATCTGCCCAATCAGCTTTCCGGCGGACAACAGCAGCGTGTATCCATTGGCCGGGCTTTAATCAACAACCCGGCGCTCATGCTTGCCGATGAGCCGACCGGGAATCTGGACAGTAAAAACAGTGCCGAAATAGTAAAACTTTTAAAGCTGTCAAATAAAAAATATAATCAAACCTTAATAATAATCACCCATGATGAACGCATCGCTTTACAGGCTGATCGAATAATCTCGATTGAAGACGGCCGCATCGTCAAAAACGAGGTGATTCGCAGATGAACATTATCAATACTCTAACCCTGCGCCATCTGAAGCTAAATAAACAACGTACCATAGTTACCATCATCGGAGTGATCTTATCGGTTGCCATGATCACAGCGGTAGCCACCTTTGTGTCATCTTTCCTGAATATGATGCAGAAAAATG
>JAQVLN010000185.1 GCA_028704155.1 Desulfitobacteriaceae bacterium | reverse complement strand
TAAAAATCTCTGATGAGCTTTTACATGATGCTTTCTTCAATTTGGAAGGATATGTGTCCACGGAGTTCAGCGATCAGGCTCCTGAAGAGTATCTAGTAATTAAGTGGAAACGGCCTTTGTAAAAGACAATCAGGTACTGTCCCTCTCAGTAAACCGGCAGGATGTGGAGCGCTGCGCACGGGTTATCCGGGAGTACGGTCTGCTCACACCCCCGGTGATAGGGGACTTGCCGGATGGCACTCGCCTGGTGTTGTCTGGAGAATGCGAGTTTCTTGCCTTGCGGGAAATGGGCGTCAGAAATGTGGAGGCGGTAGCTGTTCCCATTTTGGAGGAACAGGACAGCAGCAGACTCTCCTTGCTCCTGGCGTCGCTGCGGAAAAGTCCCAATGCGCTCAGCGAGGGCATGCTGGTGGCACAGCTCTTAAAAACAAGCAAGTATACCCAGTCACAAGTGGGCGAAATGCTGGGCAAGTCGGTAAGTTGGGTCAACAAGCGGATTAGCCTGATCACCAGGCTTCATCCGGCAGTACGGGAACTGGTGACATTAAGGCAGCTCTGCCCGCACAGCGCCATCCTGAAGTGTTTCTGCCGCTGGATCACGAACCCGGGGAGGCCATGCAGTTTGACTGGGGCGACATGAACGCAATTATCGCGGGCGCCAAAACTGTGGTATCCGTCTTTTGTGCCGTTCTTCCGCACAGTGGGGCTCTCTGCGCTTTTGTCTATCCAGATAAAAGCACTCTTTCTTTTTTACATTGAAACCTGTTCTTTCAGAGGAACAAGTCAAGAAAGAACTTGGAGTATAATTTATGCACAAGCTAAGAATTAATCCTCTGGCAAGATAAGGTTTGCTGGAAGTTTGGTGGTTTGGAATCTTAGCTTGCGGCTATTTTATTTTGCAACGATTGAGATTACGGGATGCCTGTGGTATAATTTTACAAAGGGAAATGTAGATTAGGCAGGGATTAAGAATGAATATAAAAAGCGAAGAGTTAGCTAAATATTATAAACAAAAATATCCTTTGACTTTTACAAAAGGTGCTTCTAGGAAAGAACCATTTTTAGCTGAGCGCTATGAAGCTGCTTGGAAAATTGCTAAAAAAGCCGCAACAGTTTTAAAAAACAATTATGGCGCAAGAAGAGTAGTGGTATTTGGTTCTTTAACTGATCGCTCTGCATTTACACGTTGGTCTGATATAGATTTAGCTGTATGGGGCGTACCGGATAATAGGTTTTATGCAGCGGTAGGGGCGGTAACAGGCTTAACTACAGAATTTAAGGTAGATTTAGTTGATGCTATGGATTGTCGAGAATCTCTGCGTAAAGCTATCGAAATTGAGGGTATAGAGATATGAATAAAAAGTTTTTTACTTTAGCTGGTAGAATTCGTGAAGAAATATCCGAAATCGAGATGATTCTTGATCGCACACAGTGCTCGAGTCGAGTCTGGAAATAACAAAAGGACGTTATTCCCAGACTCTCCCAAAAGGGGACAGTCCCCCGCCTAGTTACTGGGCCTGTCAGAAATATGGAGTAAAGCGATTTGTGTTCAGCTCATCGGCAACAGTATATGGTGAGAATGAAGTTCCGTTTATTGAAACAATGCCACTTCTACCAACCACCAACCCTTATGGTGAAACCAAAGCCATGAGTGAACGGATTCTCGCTGATGTCGCTAAAGCAAATCCTGAATGGTCAGTAGCTCTCCTTCGTTATTTCAATCCGGTGGGAGCCCATGAAAGCGGGCTGATCGGTGAAGCCCCAACAGGTATCCCCAATAATCTTATGCCCTATATTACCCAGGTGGCAAAAGGCAAACTGGAGAAATTAAGAGTTTTCGGTAATGACTATCCAACGGTGGATGGGACAGGCGTTAGAGATTATATTCATGTGATGGATCTAGCGGTCGGACACGTGATGGCATTGGACAAACTTACATCAGGCGTACATATATGATTCCACTGCAAAAAGGGGTGTTTTTTTCTTTTCAGTTGCCCCTTAAGAAAACTAGCTGGGATTATCATCCATTTAATCGACCGTTATTTTGGTTTCCTTTACGGTTTTAAGCCCGGATTGTGGCTATTATCCTTTGTATTTCCAGCTTTTTCTAGCAAATAGGCGCAATAACCCCTTGGCTATTGTTATTTACAATTTCTGCAGCCTTTTTCCTTATATCACCATTGAAGAAACGGACGATTTGCTTGAAGTTGTGTCCAATGATTTTCATCCCGGTAACCAATGTTGCTTTGACTTTACCCCGTACCTTGAGTCTTCCTGCTCCCTGTGAACACTTTAGCGAGGAGTTGGTTCCTTCGATGGCTGTGCGTTTGCTGGTAGCTTCTTTCCTGGCGCTTTTGTCTTCTTTGCGTTCGCGGGCTTCGGCCAGAAATATAGCACTCTGTTTAACTCGCAATACGGTATTGTTTTTTCGAAATTCTACCGGGCAGGCATCTTGCCTGGGACAGTTTGAACAGACATTCCTGTCGAAATGAGCGAGAATCACATTG
>JAQVLN010000075.1 GCA_028704155.1 Desulfitobacteriaceae bacterium | reverse complement strand
TGGAGTTTTCACTAAAATGGATTTCAATTCCCGGGATATCTACAGACATCATATTGAGAAATATGCTCGCCGTTTTAAGGTTACGGAATTAATTGTTGCAAAAGTAGTTCTCCGTTTAGCAAGTAAGACAGAAAAAGATGAAGATCTGCAGAAGACCCACATAGGTTATTACTTAATTGGTGCCGGCAGGGACAGTTTGGAATTGGAACTTGAAAAAGACTGGGGTGAATTTCGCCAATCGTGGGGTAATTTAAAACGAGTTTTAAAAAGACATCCGCAAACAATATATTTTACTGCGATAGCTTTGAACTGTTTGATTTTGTTTTACGTCTTTTTAAGCAATCTTAATCAGCGCTGGGATTTAAGCCCGGCCTCTAACATACTTATCTTTTCAGCCATCTTTTTTCCGATTAGCGGTATGGTAATTAGTTTAATTAATTGGTTGTTTACATCTATTTTAACTCCAACGTTTTTACCAAAATTGGAATTTAAGAATGGTGTTCCGGAAATTTATCGCACTATGGTAGTTGTGCCGACACTTTTACCTAATGTGCCCAGAGTCAAGGAACTGATAGAACAACTTGAAGTTTATTACTTAGCCAATCAAAGTTCCAACTTGCATTTTGCTCTTCTGGGGGATTTTACAGATGCAGATTCCCGGGAAGTGTCTGGTGATGAAGAAATTATTCATGCTGCCAAACAAGGTATTGAGTTGCTCAACAATAAATATGGTACTGGATCTTTCTTTTTTTTCCATCGACATAGGCTTTGGAACCCTGCAGAGGGTGTTTGGATGGGCTGGGAACGTAAGAGAGGAAAAATAATAGAATTCAATCGCCTCTTAAAACAAAGTGAACCAACAAGTTATAGTATTAAAATTGGGGATCTTTCTGTCCTGAGTTCAGTGCGCTATGTGATAACCCTAGATGCTGACACCCAACTTCCCAGAGGTACTGCCCAAAAACTCATTGGAACTATTGCTCATATTTTACATGCCCCCCGTTTAAATAATGAAAAAAACAGGATTATTAAGGGGTATGGAATAATACAGCCACGAATCAATGTTTCAATTCTGAGTGCCGCCGGTTCATATTTTTCCAGGATTTCTTCCGGCAAAGTTGGAGTCGATCCATATACGTGTGCAGTTTCTGATATTTATCAAGACTTATTTGGTGAGGGGATATTTACCGGTAAAGGTATTTATGATGTTGATGTTTTTAATGAGGTAACAGGTAATGCCTTCCCGGAGAATGCCATATTAAGTCATGATTTATTAGAAGGCCTTTACGCACGTGCGGGTCTGGCAACAGATATCGAATTGGTTGATGGTTATCCGCAAAAATATCATGCCTTTGTTCGTCGATCGCACAGGTGGATCAGAGGGGATTGGCAAATCTTATCTTGGCTGTTCAAAGAATTGCCTTTGATATCCAAGTGGAAAATTTTTGACAACTTAAGAAGAAGTATTGAGGCTCCGACTCAGTTATTATTAATAGTATTGGCTTTTGCGGTTTTGCCTGGTAATCCTTGGTTCTGGGTTAATATTGTAATTCTTCAGGTATTCTTTCAAACCATATTATGTATCTTGACAGATATCGTCAGCGAAGATGCTAATAATAACGTATTATTAGAAAATATACGGGAAAGCATTATACAGGCATCACTAAAATTCATTTTTATTCCGTACCAGGCCTATATTGCTCTGGATGCGATAATACGCAGTTTGAATCGACAACTAATTACTCATAAGCATTTACTCGAATGGGAAACTGCCGATGCTGCTGAACGGCGTTTGGATTTAAGCCTGAAAACATTTTGGAAACATATGTGGCCGGCAATAGCCTTTGTTATTGGCTTTGGGGCAGTTGGGAGCTTATATTTTCCAGGCAGAATGGCTGGTTATTTTCCCTTGGCCGTCCTTTGGTTTAGTTCGTCTTGGATAGCCTATAAAATCAGCTTGCCTTTAAAAGAAGCATCAGAAGAACTGACAGCACTTGAGGAAGCGGAGGCAAGATCCTGGGCTCGCAGAATTTGGGCTTTTTTTGAAGTCTATATCAATCAGGAGAATAATTGGCTGCCGCCCGACAATGTTCAATTCGATCCTCCAAAAGGAGAGGCTCGCAGGACATCTCCAACTAATATTGGTCTGGCCTTATTGACGAGTTCATCAGCCAGAAAGATAGGCTATCTTTCTTTAACTGAAACTTTGGCAAGGGTTAACAGGACATTGGGAACCCTGGAAGGATTAGAACGTTGGAACGGACATTTCTATAACTGGTATGATACTCATAGCCTTAAACCCTTACAACCTTTGTATATTTCAACAGTAGATAGTGGTAATCTGGTTGTCTATCTGATTACCTTGAAATCAGGTTTAAAAGATATTGTAAGCAAACCTGTAGCCAGTCTTAAATTAGTCAGAGGGCTATTGGATACTTTTCAGTTGATGCTGAACGAATGGGAAGGTGATCCTGAAGCAGACTTGGTAAACTTTGGTCAGGAACTTGATTTTATTAATAAAGGATCTGAGCTCGACATGAGAGCTTGGTATAAGTTACTTAAAGCTTTTCCTGGAGTAAATATGACAACTTTAACCGAGGAAGCGGCCTTTTGGTATAGTCGTCTTCGGGAAATGGTCTATCTACACATTGAAGAACTGGAAACAATATGCCCATGGCTAGAAAATTCTAAGGATCAGGAGGAGATTTTAGGTCCTGATTTTAATCAATTGCTTCAAAGCCCGAGTTCAAGTCTGACATTGCGGCAATTGACAGAACATTATACAAAGATACTCAACAATAACCCCCCTGCTTCTGCTGCCCTGAGGATTGAAAATGCCATTGAACGTATTAATGATATGCAAACATTGGCTGGGAGCTTGCAGGAACGTTTATACAATATGATCATGAATACTGATTTTCGCCCCTTGTTTGATGAAGATCGTCAAATATTCTCTATAGGATACCGATTTGCCGAGAGTGCTTTGGATAAGTCATATTATGACCTGTTGGCTTCTGAAGCCCGACAAGCCAGTTTTATTGCGATAGCGAAAGGTGATATACCCCAAAGCCATTGGTTTAAACTTGGACGTACATTAACCAAAGTCAGGGGCAAGAGGTGTTTGGTTTCCTGGAGTGGTACAATGTTTGAATTTCTAATGCCTCTTTTGATTATGCGTAATTATTCCGGCACATTGTTGGATGAGACCTACAAATCAGTAATTACGATTCAAAAAAAATACGGTTCGAAGAAAAAAGTTCCCTGGGGAATTTCCGAGTCCGGATATTATGATTTTGATGCCCACCTTAACTATCAATATAAAGCCTTTGGGGTTCCGGGATTAGGTCTGAAACGTGGTTTAATACAAGATTTGGTCATCTCACCATATTCAACTTATTTAGCATTTATGGTAGTGGCACGCCAAGCTCTTAAGAACATCCGGGAAATGGCCGAATCCGGTTATGGGGGACGCTATGGACTATATGAAGCAGTTGATTTTACAGCAGAACGAATACCCTCTGATGAGCCATTTAGAGTTATTAAAAGCTTAATGGCTCATCACCAGGGGATGAGTTTTCTTGCCTTAAATAATGTTCTGAGTAATAATTGGCTTCAACAATGTTTTCATGCCAATACAATGGTCCAGGCAACTGAACTACTACTGCAGGAACGTACACCTGACTTAACCTCAATAGTCCCACAGGTAGAGGAACAAATAATCGGCCTGGAAGGAGGATTCCCTCTGGCGGACGATGGAAAACGTTTCATTTCTCTCCATTCGGCGGATTCTCTTATTCCGATAACAAATTTTATATCTAACGGACAGTATTCAGTAATGGTAACAAATGCAGGTTCCGGTTACAGCCGCTTCAAGGATATTAATATTACTCGTTGGCGCGAGGATGTAACACGTGACCCCTGGGGGATGTATTTTTATATCCAAAACCTAAACTCCGGTTCTGTTTGGTCTGCAGCTCATCAACCCTGCGGGGATTCAGGTGAAGAATACAAGGTTACTTATGCCCCGGATAAGATTGAATTTTGCCGTAAGGACGGAAACATTACAACCCGGATGGAAATAGTTGTTTCACCCGAAGATCAAGTAGAAATTCGCCGAATTTCCTTAACAAACCACAGCCTGCATGACCGGACTATAGAAATAACCAGTTATTGCGAAGTTGTATTAGCAGCTGCTAATGAAGATTTAGCTCATCCAGCTTTTGAAAATCTATTTGTAGAGACAGAATTCTATCACAAGGCTTTGCTGGCAACCAAACGGCCCCGCGGAGAGAACAAACCAAGACAGTGGCTGATGCATACAGTTATTACTGAAGGCCAGGAAATAGGATATTTACAGTATGAGACTGACCGGGCTAAATTTATTGGCCGGGATTGTACTTTAGCAGAACCGCACGCTTTAAAACTCAGTCAGCCTTTGTCAAATACTGTCGGTGCTGTATTAGATCCCATTATGAGTTTGCGGCAGCGGGTCCTGATCAAGTCAGGACAGACTGCGCGGGTTTCATTTGCCTTAGGTATTGCAGAGAATCAGGAAGAGATTATTCATTTGGCTGAAAAGTATCGTGATCCTATTGCAGTTAACCGAACCTTTGAGTTGGCCTGGACCCATAGCCAAATGGAACTTCGCCATCTAAATCTGACACCTTCCCTGGCAAATGAGGCTATGGGTTTAGCAGGACAATTGCTATACCTGAGCCCATGCCGTCAGGATTATGCAAAATATTTGGAACAAAATCAAAAAGGACAATCTGGACTCTGGCCATACGCCATTTCCGGTGATCTGCCGATAGTTCTGGTGCGTGTCCAAAATCTGCAGCATCTTGACCTGGTCCGTCAGCTCCTGGTTATTCATGAATATTGGAGACTAAAAGGTATAACAGCAGACCTGGTAATTCTGAATGAAGATGAAAGCGGTTATGTTCGGGTACTCCAAGACTCTTTGCGAGACCTGATTTCTATGGGATACGCCAGGGAACTGATTAATTGTTCCGGGGGAGTATTTCTTTTACAGAAAGAATTAGTTCCTCCTGAAAATATTTCTTTGCTCTGTTCTGTAGCCAGGGTTGTTTTCTCAGGAGAAGGAGGTTCATGCTCATTCCAGGTTCGCAAAAAAACTCAGATCTTAATCCCTAATCCTGATTCACTCAAGGAAACCGAATCCAAGATTGAACTAACGAGCGAGCCCAAAGGTAAAAAAACAAGTTCAAAACATAATAATAATATTCCAAGTATGAACAACCTGCTCTTTAGAAATGGTTTTGGGGGTTTTTCGGAAGATAACGGGGAATATGTCATTGAATTAAGTGAAGGCAAAAATACTCCTCTGCCTTGGATAAACATTATTGCAAATCCCAGGTTTGGTTTCCAGGTCTCTGAATCAGGCTCGGGTTATACCTGGTCATTAAACAGCAGGGAAAATAAGCTTACCCCTTGGACAAATGACCCTGTAAAGGATTTACCGGGAGAAATAATCTATCTGCGCGATGACAGTACTTACCAGGTTTGGTCACCAACACCCTTGCCAATACGTGAAAGTGAAAAATATGTAATTAAACATGGCCAGGGATACTCTGTTTTTCGACACCTTAGCCATGGTATTGATCAGGAATTGCTTATGTTTGTCCCCTTAGACAGGCCTCTTAAGATTGCCAGGCTGAACCTGCGCAATTTAACAAAAAGAAGAAGGAAAATTACTGTTGTCAAGTATATTGAATGGGTACTCGGCGGGGCCAGAGAACAAACTGCACCATATATAGTTACGGAATTTGATAAAGATAATCAAATTTTAATGGCAAAAAATGTTCTTCAGGAAGAGTTCAGTAATCGGATTGCGTTTCTTTCAGTTTATGAAGGGCCTATCTCAGCTTACAGCGGGGACCGTACTGAATTTATCGGACGAAATGGTAATCTGGAATATCCGGCAGCCATGCAAACACAATTATTATCTAATACTGTCGGTGCAGGCCTGGATCCCTGCGGTGCTGTCCAGTTAGTTATAACTTTAGAGGCAAATGAAGAAAAACAAATAGCTTTCTTCCTTGGGGAATCGGGGAATCGTTCAGAAGCCCTGTCTTTACTTGAAGAATTCAGCGTACCTGAAAAGATTGACTTTGCCTTGGAGAAGGTTAAAAATTATTGGCAAAACCTGTTGACTAAATTAAGAGTTCAAACTCCTGACAAATCCATGGATATTTTGTTAAATCGCTGGCTTCTGTATCAAACTATTGTTTGCCGCTTATGGGCCCGCTCAGCTTTTTATCAGTGCGGAGGTGCTTACGGTTTCAGGGACCAACTTCAGGATGTTATGCCATTGGGGATAATTGCACCTAAGATAGCCAGAGAGCAAATAATCCTTCATTGTGCCCATCAATTTATCGAAGGTGATGTCCAGCACTGGTGGCATGCTGAAAAAGGTAAGGGTATCAGAACTAAATTCTCTGACGATTTATTATGGTTGCCTTATGTAGTAGCTGATTACTTGGAACATACCGGTGATTTGAGTATACTGGACGAGCAGGTACATTTTTTAGAAGACGATCCTTTGCCTGAAAATGTCTACGAAAGGTATTCAATTCCCAGGGTAAGCACGGAAAAAGGGACAGTTTATGAACATTGCCTGCGCGCGCTAAAGAAAGGACTGCAATTTGGAGAACGCGGATTGCCTTTAATCGGTTCAGGGGATTGGAATGACGGTTTTAGCAATATCGGCCGGCAGGGAAAGGGTGAGAGCGTTTGGTTAGGTTGGTTTATCATTTCAACATTGAAACGTTTCATTAATATTTGCAACCTTCGCCAGGATTTCAAAACTGCCGGATACTATCTTCAAATTATCGAAAATTTGAGAGAAAACCTGGAAATCAACGGCTGGGATGGCGGTTGGTATCGCAGGGCTTATTTTGATGATGGTACCCCTTTGGGATCTGCCTACAATGCTGAATGTCAAATTGACGCTCTTGTTCAATCATGGGCAGTAATATCGGGATCAGCCAGACCAAGCAGGGCCAGGGATGCCATGCTGGCATTAGAACACTATCTATGGCGGAAAGAAGAAGGTATTTTGTTACTGCTTACACCTCCTTTTAATCATGCTTATTTAGAACCGGGTTACATCAAAGGATACGTACCGGGAGTGCGGGAGAACGGTGGGCAGTATACCCACAGTGCCATTTGGGCTATGCTGGCAATAACCAAAATGGGGGACGGTGATAAAGCGGTTGAATTATTCCATATGCTCAATCCTATTAATCATACGCGCACGGAGTCCGAAGTTACCCATTATAAAGTGGAACCTTATGTAATGGCAGCGGATGTTTATGCCATTAATCCACATGTTGGGCGTGGTGGCTGGACATGGTATACTGGGGCAGCCGGCTGGATGTATCAAACAGGTATAGAGGGTATCCTGGGTTTTAATCTCTCGGATAATAAACTGGTTTTTGAACCGTGTATACCTAAAAACTGGCCTGGTTACCGCATAGAGTATCTATATAAGTCAACTCCTTATACCTTTCATATCCGGAATCCTCAACGAAAAATGACAGGAGTTAAGAAAGTAGTTTATGACGGTAAAATTATTGAAGACAAAATTGTTTATCTTAAAGATGACGGAAAAGAACATTTTGTTGATGTAGTAATGTAAACAGAAAAGCACGCCGAATAGGGACCTAACCATATTAGGGCTCCTATTTGGTGTGTGCTTTGGCTTCTAAGGGCACTCCCGTTGCCGAAGCGAACATGGTGTGGTAAGCTTTCATAGGTAATGTAATTTCAATAATAATCAAGCGCATGCTGAAAGGAGAAATATTATGTGCTTGTATGTATTTGCCTACGATATTCATCCTTATTATCGCTTAATTTTAGCCTCAAACAGAGATGAATATTATGATCGGCCAACGGAAAAGGCCCATTTTTGGGAATCCCACCCTAATGTTTTGGCAGGTAGGGATATGGAGAAACACGGAACTTGGATGGGAATAACCAAAACAGGACGTTTTGCTGCAGTAACAAATTATCGTGATCCTTCTTCCCAACTATTAAATACTCATTCCAGAGGGACATTAGTCAGCAGCTTTCTTACTAATGATATTTCTCCGGAAGAATATATGACAAAGATTATTAATAACCGGAATTTTTATAATGGTTTTAATTTGCTGGTTGCTGATTTATCAAGTTTCGTATATTATAATAAACTTTTACATTCAATAGAAATGCTTAAGCCTGGAATTTACGGCCTGAGCAATCGTTTTCTTGATACTCCCTGGCCTAAAGTAAAAAAAAGCAGACAAGCTTTGGTTAATTACTTAAAAGATCATTCAATTGTTGAACCGGAATCTTTGTTTGAAATTATGGCAGATACAGAAACTGCCCCGGAAAAAGAATTGCCGGATACGGGTATAGGTCTGGAAAGAGAAAAGTTGCTATCTTCAATATTTATTCAAGGAGATGATTATGGTACCAGATCTTCAACTATTCTATTAATAGACCGTAAAAATCATGTAATTCTTTTAGAAAGAAGTTTTGACAGGAATATTAATCACTATGAAACGGTAAGTTATGAATTTGATATCAGTTAACACTTGGTTGTTGCTCCCTGTTTCTTACTGATTACTAAAAAATGGTTGCATAAAATTCTATAGCTAATTACAATTAAACTAGTCTCCCTAAAAATTAATCCGGGGGTAAGTAATGCGCGGATTATTAGTATTTATTTTTACTTTATGTTTTTTATTTAACAGTACGTTAGCACAGGCAATTTCCAAAGATTCAGACTTAAAGGCGGTTTGTTCTCAAGTTACAGCAGCATCGGCAATTTTGATGGACCTGAAAAGCGGACAAATTCTCTTTGAACGTAAGCCGCATGATCGTTTGGCAATTGCCAGTATTACGAAAATCATGACAGCAATGGTAGCCATTGAAAAAGGGGATTTGGATTCTGTCATCACTGTAGGTCCGGAAGTTCTTGATCGCAAAGATTTATACGGTACACTTATTTATTTATCACCCGGTGAAAAATTCACTTTACGACAGTTATTAGCTGCACTTTTAATGAATTCAGCTAATGATGCCGCAGTTACAATTGCCGAGAGTGTTGGAGGTACCAAAGAAAACTTTGTGCAAATGATGAATCAAAAGGCAAAGGACCTGGGATTAAAAAATACTCATTTTACAAATCCTCATGGTTTATCAGAAATTGGTCACTATAGCAGTGCCTATGATATGGCTATGATAACTCGTTATGGATTAGAAAAACCAACACTGGCAGAGATTGTTAAAACGAAAATTGCACAATTCCCGCGAAAACAAGGAATGATGCCTGATAGTTTACAAAACCATAATAAACTATTATGGCAATATGACGGTGCTAATGGTGTTAAAACGGGGTATACAGATTTGGCCGGGAACACACTTGTAGCTTCAGCTACACGCCATGAAAGAAAATTGCTTGTTGTTATTCTGAAAGGAACATCGGCTGCAGCTGTTTATCAAGATGCCGGTAATTTGCTTGATTATGGTTTTAATCAGTTTAATAATCAACTGATTGCTTCAAAAAATCAGGTGATTAACTCGGTAAATCTTGGAAAGGGTCAGACTTTAAACTTAATTCCTAAAATAGATATTTACGGAACCTTTTCAAATAGTACTTTTAAACAGGATTTTGAGCTAAAAGCAATACCTGTAAATATCAACTTACCGGTTGAAGCTGGCGATGAACTTGGTCGGGTAGATGTTTATTTTGAAGGTGATGTTATCCAATCTGTACCTTTGGTAGCATATAATTCGATTTCCCTTTCAAGATCGAATAATATTAAGTATTTTCTTTTCGGAGGAATTTTGTTGTTTTTTCTATACATAATACGCCGAATCCTGCATTATGTACGTTTACGCAGACGCAGACGTATTTTTTACCGTTAATACCAGCAGAATTTATTGCTCAATTTAGAACTGCAGCAGCGCCGGAAGTGTATTTGTCAATGAGAATAATAGTTGGGCTACCTAATGAGTATATCGTCCAAGATAACGAACAACATGCCCCGGAGATTTAAACGGTTTTTTACAAAAGACTACCCAATTCACGCCATATAAATTGTTGACAAGGGAAAGGAAATTGCTTCTTAACGTAAGT
>JAQVLN010000009.1 GCA_028704155.1 Desulfitobacteriaceae bacterium | reverse complement strand
GGATTCTATATCTAAAAAGCTTGTTTGCTGATTTTGTTTACCTAACATTTGCGGAATCACCTCTTAGTTAATAATTCGACGTGATTGCGCAAAATTCCTTGATTTATAGGCATTTGTAGCTACTTTTGCAACAGGCTCCTAGGGGCTAGGGGGTAACCCGGGCGGAAAAACATAATGAAGGCAAGAATCAACAAAGAGTAACGCCTTTGTAATAAATAATGAGCTACACTGAGAAAGAACTAGGTATTGTGCGTTTTACGTGTCTATCTAACCGGGGTAGGTTCATTCATTCACATCCGGCATCAAAAGACCTCCATACAAATAATATCAATGAAAACAACATTGTTAATATAAATCATATCAGTCATATAAATTTATTTCCATATAAAAAAAGAACATAAGCGCAAACCGATGTCCTCTTGATCATTCATTTTTAATTACTACTAAACCTGTACTTGTAGCTCTTGCCGGTATTGGGCGTAATGGCCGCTTAATACATACTCGATAACCCATACCTTTGGTATCCTGTAGGCATTGTGGATGAAAAAGTACTTTATATATGCTTTCCGTGTAAAATCTTTCGTGCTGTGGTCTCTCCAATGCCGGGACTATTCAATTTATAAAAATAAGATAATCTTCACACAATATCTTGACAATTTTGCGGAAAACATTGGGTATAATAGTTCCATGAAAGAGGAAGGAGTTGATTTGAAATGTGGATTTAAAAATGATGACCATCGGTTAGGTAAAAAATAGTATTTGAAAGGTTGGATAGCTTATGAAAGCAAAAAAATTATTAGCTGTAATCTCAGCGATTGCGCTAATCGGAACAATGACGACGGTGGCACTTGCGGAAAATAACACTAAAGGCAATTTCTCAAAAGAACGTCCGGTAATGACAGATATGCAGAAGCTGCAAAGGGTTGAGTTGACGGATGAGCAAAAGGCTGAAAAGGTAGCAGAAATGAAAGAAAAATTAGCGCAGAATTTAGCGGACGGCAAAATCATACAGGAACAGTACGATGAAATGATTGCCGCTTTTGAAAATGGTGACTTTTCCAAATTCGGCGGTATGAGAGGCGACAGATCAGGATTTGGCGGTAAAAAAACGGAACTAACTGACGAACAGAAAGCTGAAATGGAAGCGAAAATGAAGGAACAGTTAGTGCAGGCTTTAGCAGATAGTAAAATCACTCAGGAAAAATACGATGAAATGATTGTTGCTCTTGAAAAAGGTGAAACGTTTATGTTCGGTGGCATGAGGGGTGACAAACAGGGTTTCAATGGTAAGTGTTCTGAATTTGACGGCAAAAGATCGGAGCTTACCGACGAGCAGAAAGCTGAAATGGAAGCTAAAAGAGCCGAAATGCAAGAAAACGGCAAATGGATGAACGGCCGTGGCAGAGACGGCATGGGAGCTCCTGGAGGTATGAAAAATAGATCGGGTAATTCGTCCGCTGTCGCACTGTAAAAGTCCACCATATATTTACTCTTTTAAAAAAAGCCTGTATCATCCAGTTTGGTACAGGCTTTGTATGTTTCAGTGAAGCTAAAGCACAATATTATATGTTTTTTACATAATAGAACCGTAGTGTATTTCATTAGAAACACCTCTTTTTCATTATCATTTTAAGGTCACATATGTAAACCATAAAGATATTCCAACATTTATTTATGGTTCGTATGTCAGGAACAAAAGAAACTAGAATAAACGATAATATAGATATAAATGACAAGGTGGAATTCTGATTCTGACAATTATCTTGGAGGAAATCGAGTATACTACTCCGATCTAATATTGATGGGAGAATTGAAAAATGAAAAATTACAAAAATTTCTTATGTTTTTTCCTTGCGCTTACTATGTTGCTAATAGCTGGTTGCAGTACAAATACCGATGTGGCGACAAACGACACCGCATTTTCGCACAGCTACGGTATTGACGAAAACGGATTGTGGGAAGGAATTAAGGCGCTTGATTATGTTGAGCTTTTTGATTATCAATCAATGATAATCCCGAATGACGTACATAAAATTTCGGATGATGATGTTGAATATGAGATCAGCAATATGCTGTCTGAATTTTCTACTAACAAGCAAGTAACGGATCGGGCAGTTGTTGACAAAGATATGGTCAACATTGATTATGTTGGAAGTATAGACGGCGTTGAATTTGATGGCGGTAACACCGGGGGAATGGGCACGGACGTTACAGCTGGCAGTACAGATTACATTGGCGACTTCCTAACACAGATCATCGGGCATATGCCCGGTGAAACAGTAAATGTTGAGGTTACTTTCCCTGACTATTACCCAAACAATTCTGACCTTGAAAACAAGGACGCTTTGTTTGTTACGACTATAAATTATATTACTGAAGAAACTGCGGCGGAACTTACCGATGATTTCGTTGCTACGAATCTGTCCGCTTACTATGGTTGGTCAACCGTTGAGGAAGCAAAAACAGGTGTGCGTATGGAGCTTCAAAAAAACGCTATACAACAATATATCCTTCAATACTTTACTACCGATGTGACTATTCGCTCTATACCTGATGTGCTGACAAAATATCAGGAAGACTCAATGCTGAATTACTATCAAGGGTACGCAGAGTATTACGATATGGAACTGACAGAATTTCTCAGTAGTTATGAAGGCTTCTCCAGCATAAACGAATTTGTTCAGGCTAATGCTGACAATATTATGAATAATGCGATATGTTCTTTTGTGATACAAGCGGTAGTGGAGGACGCAGGCATTTCGGTTAGTAACGAGGACTTAGTGAGTTATTTTTCCGAATATGGTGTGTCAGATGATTCTTCCTCATATGAGGAAGAATATGGTTTGCCTTACCTAAAACAATATAGTCTTTCGCAAAAGGTTTTTGACCTTATTATTGAAACCGCCGTCTTAATATAAAAATAAACATACGAGAAGCGTAAGTGGGGGCAGTTTCGCTATTTGTATAATTTGAAAAACAATTAATATTGTCTTTCTTTTGAAAGAGTTGTATACTGACATAGGCTGTATCATATGGATAACTGTATACAAAAAATCTGGGAGAGGAGGTGTAAAATGGCTCACGGATCATTTGGTACTGCAATTAATTGTATGGACGGCAGGACACAGTTACCTGTAAACGAATATTTAAGAAATCGCTATAATCTTGATTTTATTGATACTGTTACTGAGCCGGGCCCTGTTAAAATATTAGCGGAGAATCAGGCTGGTGTGGAATCAATAAGACAAAGAGTAAAGATATCAGTAGAAGGCCATGGTTCCAAATTAATTGCTATTATTGCACATTATGACTGTGCAGGTAACCCAGTGTCAAAGGAAATTCAATTACAACAATTAGATGCAGCAATAAAAATTGTTCGTTCCTGGAATTATGAGGTTGAGTATATTGGTTTATGGGTAGACGATAAGTGGCAGGTTGAACAAATTCAATAATTCATGTACTTAATTATTACTTGTTGTGAAAAACTTTACAGCCCGAAAAAATGCTATTATCTTATTTTAAGAACGGAGAAGATATAAAATAACCCAACAGAGAGAAAAAGAGGAAAAGAGAAAGTAGGAGAGAATTTTGTCTGAGAAAGTTATGAATCGTTGGTTCGTAGTTATTGGTGCCCTCCTGATTCAGGTTGCTTTGGGAGCTGTATATATCTGGAGTGTGTTTAAAGGCCCCTTAATGACAGAATTTGGTTGGGATCCTGCAGCTACGAATTTAACTTTTTCCATTACAATTCTGGTTTTTGCTATTGGAACAATTATTTTTGGTAAACTGCAAGATAAAATTGGTCCCAAGAAGGTAGCAACTCTCGGTGGTATATTATTGGCCTTAGGGCTTATATTAGCAAGTAAGACAACTTCTATTGGTTGGCTTTATGTAAGTTTTGGAGTTATAGGTGGCTTAGGTATCGGTGCCGGTTATGTTTGCCCGCTGGCAACCTGTGTAAAATGGTTCCCGGATAAAAAAGGTCTCATCACTGGTTTGTCTGTTGCCGGTTTTGGTGGTGGTGCAATTGTTTTTGCTCCAATTGCTAAAAGCTTTATAGCTCAGTTTGGTACCTTGAATACATTTGCTTATCTGGGAGTTATTTTTGGAATTTGTGTTATCATTGGTGCCCAGTTCCTGAAAAACCCGCCTGCAGGTTATAAGCCGGCTGGTTGGAATCCTCCTGCATCGGTTGCCGGAAAAGCAGGCGGAGCTGATTTTACAACAGGCGAAATGATTAGAACAAAGCCGTTTGTTCTCATGTGGCTTTCCTATCTTGTTGGCGCAGCTGCCGGCATGATGATTATTGCCAACGCTTTACCGATTGCTCAGGCTCAGGGAATCAGTGAAACACTTGCTGTCTCTGCTGTAATGATAGTTTCTGTGTTCAATGCCGTTGGACGACTTACATGGGGTACGGTTTCTGACAAACTTGGACGTACCAAGACCCTGATGGTTGTCTTTTTAATATGCGGTATTACTATGCTATTTCTGAAGTTGATGACAGGAAGTTTAATTTTGGTCGGTGTATCCCTGGTTGGCTTCTGCTTTGGTGGTTTCCTCGCGGTTTATCCTTCACTAACGGCTGATTATTTTGGTACAAAGAACCTGGGCATGAATTATGGTACAGTGTTCCTGTCCTATGGGATTGCGGGAGTTGCCGGACCGATGTTATATGATGTTCTGAAAAGTCCGGTGCCTGGTCAATTGAGCGCTACACCACTGATGATTTCAGGGATCCTTTGCTTTGTTTGTCTGGTTTTAGTCTTATTAATCAAACCACCTGTCAAATCATAAATAAATATTATCTCTGATATTTATGGGGTCGTTACGACCCCTTTTAATTTTTATGGGAATAATTACTCTCTAAATGTTTTCACATTTAGAGAGTAACCCTGTGCCTTTTGCTTATTCTTTTTTATGTTTTTCATGAAGGACTTTTTATTTTGAAGAAGAACACTTAAGTTACAGGGAAGTGATTAAAAAACAGGTTTTTAATAGATACAGAAAATGATGACAAAAAACTATATTTGCTCGGATTTGTGAGATGATATTACTTATCCGGGTTTTTTCAGTTTAATATATTTAATGTACATCTGAGTACAATTAAGCATTTTGTTAGAGACGGTTTGTCAGCGGACAAATGGGTATGGTATATTTATGAGATAGGGAAAGGGGTTTATTTTATGCCCAAAATGTTAATCCTTGATGGTAATAGCTTGGCATACCGGGCTTTTTATGCTTTACCGGTTTTAACAACACCTGATGGAAGACCAACCAATGTCTTACATGGCTTCATGATGATGCTCTTAAGGTTACAGGCTGAACAGAAACCTGACTATTGGCTGGTTGCTTTTGATAAAACTAAAGCTCATGTCCGTATTGAACAGTACGAACATTATAAAGCTCATCGTAAAGAAACTCCTGAGGGGTTAATACCTCAGTTTGATTATCTGAAAGAAGTATTGGCCGGGTTTTCTGTACCCACGCTGGAACTTGCGGGTTATGAAGCAGATGATCTGATAGCTACTGTAAGCAAACAAGCCGAAGAAAAGAGTTGGGAGGTTATAATTTACACTGGAGACCGTGACGCCCTGCAATTAATTTCGCCCCAAACTCAAATCCTGTTAACGAAAAAAGGGATCAGCGAAGTTGAGTTATATGATGAGAAACGTCTTTGGGAACGTTATCAACTGACATCTCATCAAATTATCGACCTGAAAGGTTTAATGGGTGATGTCTCGGATAATATCCCGGGAGTTCCGGGAATTGGAGAAAAAACCGCCCTAAAACTTTTGTGGGAGTTTAAGAATATAGAAAATGTTTTGGCTAATCGTGATAAAATCTCCGGTAAAAAATTGCCGCACAATTTGGAGGTTTATGCCGAACAGGCTATGCTCAGTAAACGTTTGGCAACTATGATTAAGGATACTCCTATAGAATTTACCTTGGAGGAATGTGCTTATAAGCAACCCCAAAGTGCCGATGTTTTAGGTGTATTGCATAAGTATTCCTTGCGTAATGTGGAACGTCTTTGGCGTGAACGTTATGGTGGAAATTTGGCTGTCCGGAACGGCGGTGGTGTTAATCATCCTTCTGCATATCCTGAGAAAATATCTTTGAAAACCGATTTAGATGTAAATAGGGTTGAAATCCAGAGTAAGGAACATCAACCTTTGCTTTTGAGTTTCGAAGCAAATGAACTTTTTGGTTCAATGGAAGATCCGGCTAAGGGCGCAGTTCAGTTCGTTTCTGATTGGCCGGAAAGAAACCTGACTGACCATGAATGGCTGGAGCAATTTAAGAAGTGGCACGCACAGGAAACAGTTATTGTCCTGGCTTATCGTTTTCAGGGAAATAACCTGGAGCAAAGGCGCTGGCAGGAATGGGCAATTGCTGCAGCCGGAAAAGTTTACACCTTGGCCAGAGAAACAATTTCTGCAGCTGTTGAGCAGGGTTTTTATGAATTGTTATCTGACCAAGATGTAAGGAAAATTGTTGCGGATAGCAAAGAACTTTATGTGGTACTCTCTGCTGAGAATATATTTATAAAGGGTATTGCGCTGGATTTGAGTCTGGCTGCGTACCTGATTAATTCTGCCCGTACCAAGTTTGACCCTTGGGAACTGGTCAAAACCTATTATTCTGATCAATTACCTTTAGTGAGTACAGCCCAGGAAGCTGCGGCTTTAGCCCAGGTTGTTCTCTGCTATGTTTCAGAAATTAATGAGCTGGGCCTTGCTGATTTGCTGCGTGATGTAGAACAGCCCTTGGCTCTGCTGTTGGCTAAGATGGAACTGCACGGTATTGCAGTTGACGGTGAACAGTTAAAGGCTTTCGGTCAGGAACTGAAGCTTGCCATCCAGCTTCTGGAAATGGAAATTTACAGTTTGGCAGAGAAACATTTTAACATTAATTCCTCGCAACAATTAGGCTACATTCTCTTTGAGAAACTGGGTTTGCCTCCTGCAAAAAAAACCAAAACCGGATATTCGACTGATGCAGAGACCTTGGAAGACTTACGCACTTCCCATCCGATTGTGGAAAAGATTCTGGAATACAGGCAATTAAGCAAATTAATGTCTACATATGTAGATGGATTGCTTGTACAGATCCAAAAGGGCAGGGTTCATACAACCTTACAGCAGAAAGTAACAACAACCGGACGTTTATCCAGTACTGAGCCTAATCTGCAGAATATTCCTGTCCGGTTGGAATACGGCCGGCAGTTACGAAAGGTATTTAAGCCGACGGAAAAGGATTGGCTGATCTTATCTGCCGATTATTCTCAAATTGAGCTACGCATATTAGCCCATTATTCCCGGGATGAAGTCCTGTGTGAATCCTTTAGACTTGGTCAGGATGTTCATGCCAGGACAGCGGCTGAAGTTTTTGGGATACCCTTATCTGAGGTAACTTCGGATTTGAGACGTAAGGCAAAAGCAGTTAATTTCGGTTTAATTTATGGATTGACAGAGTTTGGTTTGGCCAGGAATCTGGGAATTCCCCGAAAAGAAGCCAGGTTTTATATCGAACAATACTTTGCCCGTTATAGTGGTGTCAAACGTTATCTGGAGGAAATCGTCAAAAGAGCCAGACAAGAGGGTCAGGTACGTACTCTTATGCATAGAAGGCGTCGGATTCCGGAGTTATATAGTTCCAACCGTAACCAAAGGCTTTTTGGTCAGCGTATTGCCATGAATACACCTATTCAGGGGACTGCTGCCGATATTATGAAGGTAGCTATGCTACGAGTGGATGAAGGTTTGAAAGGACGTCAGGCAGTAATGCTCTTACAGGTGCATGATGAACTGTTATTACAGGTTGCCCCTTCAGAGCTGGGGGTAACTGCTGAAATCGTTAGGAATAAGATGGAAAATGCCTTCAAACTGTCTGTACCGCTGACTGTTGATTGTAAAGCAGGACCCGACTGGTATGATTTAAAGCCGATTGACAAAGAGAAGAAATGAGGAAGTATTATGCCGGAATTACCGGAGGTAGAGACTATACGCCGTACTTTGCTGGAGCGGGTTCTGGGTTTAAATATAATCGAAGTCAAGGTCTTATGGCCGCCGGTTGCTCAAAACTGGCAGGATAGGATTTTTGCAGAGGTTGTTTGCGGACGTAAAATAGAAAGTATTGAACGGCGTGGTAAGTACTTGCTTTTTACGCTGGATGAGGGCTGGTCGCTGGTGGCGCATCTGCGGATGACCGGACGGTTAAACTATTATTCTTGCGTACAAGTCCCTGAACGTCATACCCATCTTGTTTTTTCACTTAATCAAGGTGAATTGCACTTTTCAGATGTTAGGAAATTTGGCAGGATTCAGCTGATCCCTACAGATTTACGTTTCCGTTTGGCCTCTCTGGCTAAACTTGGCCCTGAGCCGCTGGACGCTGATTTCACAGCAAATACCCTTGGTAAACGTTTGGCTTCTAAAAAAACTAATCTCAAAACAGCTTTGCTTGATCAGAGAGTTTTAGCAGGCCTGGGAAATATTTATGTAGATGAAGCCTTGTTCAGGTCGGGCTTAGCACCGGAAAGAAAGGTTTGTTCTCTTTCTGCAGACGAAATCGGCAAGTTGTATGGTGCGATACGGGAAGTCTTGCAGGCCAGTATTTTGGCACATGGAACATCTTTGCGGGATTATCGTGATGCCAATGGCCGGGCAGGAAATTTTCAGGATTTACTGCAGGTTTATGGAAGAGGTGCCCAACCTTGTCTGAAATGTGGCAGGCTTTTGGAAAAAATACGTTTAGCCGGAAGAACGACAGTGTTTTGCAAAAGTTGTCAAAGTTGATTTATATCTTAGATTAAAGGATGTTGAATGATAATGAGTGTGTTGTCCTGTAGGAACTGTGGGGTTGATGTTGCAGGCGAGCCACTTTTACGCAATGTGAATTTTACCTTGGAGGATAGGGAAAAAGTCGGCCTCGTTGGTCCAAACGGGGTAGGCAAAAGTACTTTGCTGCGGGCCTGTCTGGGAGAGGTCTCTTTAGAAAGCGGTGCGGTTCAAATTACCCGATCCAGTGGTTTTTTGCCTCAGACTCCGGATGTGGAAGCAACTGGGACAGTTCAGGAAAGCATGTTGGCGGAACGGTCTGACCTGATTGCTTTGTGGGAGGAAATACGGAGTTTAGAAGAGAAAATGGAAGATAAGCTAATGGATAAGTACGCCTCGCTAAGTGAAAGGTTTGAAAACGAAGGCGGTTATGCCCTTGAGGCTCTTATTCGCAGGATTTTGACCGGTCTCGGTTTGGAGAAGGAAATAAATACCCCTGTTAGTCACTTGAGCGGTGGCCAAAAAACCCGTTTGGCTTTAAGTAAGCTTCTCTTGCACTCTCCGACTCTTTTGATTCTCGATGAACCTACCAATCATTTGGATATAATGGCGATGGAATGGCTGGAGGGATTCCTGAAGGATTATCCTGGTGCAGTTATTATTGTCTCCCATGACCGCTATTTTCTTGATCATATTGTATCCAGGATTCTTAGCCTGGAGAAAGGGGCCCTAAAAACTTACTCTGGAAATTTTTCCGAATACGAACTGCAAAGGGCTTTGGAAGAAAAAACTGTTACCAGGGAGGCGGAAAGGTTAGCTAAAAAGGTTGCCAGGCTGGAAGAATTTATTAGAAGAAATAAAGCAGGGGTGAATTCCCGTCAAGCCCGCAGTCGGGAAAGACAATTGCGGAAACTTACGCCTATGCAAGTTGGCAAAACCGGACAAAATCTCAAATTTTCTACTCATTCCGGTCCAAGAAGCGGGGACCAGGTATTAAATATAGATGGCTTAAAAATATCGTTTGGTCCGCGGGTGCTTTTTCAGGATGTCGAACTTAGCCTTGGGCGCGGGGACAAACTTGCCGTTTTAGGTAAAAATGGTGTTGGAAAAACCAGTTTGTTGAAGGCGATATTACAGCGTCTCCCATATGAGGGAAACATACGCATAGGTGCCAATGTGGTAATGGCCTACTACTCCCAGGAACATGAGGGTTTGCATAATGATTTAACAGTTATCGGTGAAATTCGAACGGCTTCGAACCTGAAAGACCCGGAGATTCGTTCCTTACTGGCCCGTTATGGTTTTCGGGAAGAGGAGGTTTTTAAGCCGGTAAGGACTTTAAGCGGCGGAGAAAAAAGCCGCTTAGCCTTATGTAAGCTTTTTCTCAATCCCAGTAACTTGTTACTGCTGGATGAGCCGACAAATCATTTGGATAACGAAACCAGAGAGGTTTTGGAGGACCTCCTGATGGACTATGAAGGCACAATCCTGGTTGTCTCCCATGACCGCTATTTTTTAGATAAAATAATTAATAAAGTTGCCTTGCTTACTCCTGGCCGACTGAATATATATGAAGGGGATTACACTGATTATCTGGAAAAACGTTCTCAGGAAAAGAACTGTTTCAGTAATGAAAAGCAGTTTACCAGAGGTAAAGATAATCGCGAAGAAGCCAAAAAAAGCCAACGCTGGCAGAAGCGCATACAACAAATGGAAACAAATATTGCTGAACTGGAGTTTAAACTGAAGGAGATGGAAACCGAATTGGCCGCTTCGGCAGCAGATTATCAGAAGGCTATGGATTTGCATGAAGCGTGTGAAGAAGTCAGGCAAAAGCTGAACGAAGCTTTTGATCTTTGGGCTGAGGCCTGTGAGTAATTTGACAAATTCACTAATTTTGGTGAATTTATCTACTACTTGTTATGGGTATTATTTCACTTTTGTTAGTAGAATCGATTATACGAGGTGAATGAAAATGTTGACAATCGGGCTTACTGGGGGTATCGGAAGCGGAAAATCCAGTGTTTCAGAATGGTTTAAGGAAAAGGGTATACCGGTTATTGATGCCGACAAAATTGTTCATAGTCTTCTTGCCGGGGATCAGGAGGCTATTTCGGAGTTGGTTAAGGAATTCGGTTCGGAAATTTTGGATGAAACAGGAGAAAAGATAAACCGTCGAGTTCTCGGTGCCAGGGTCTTCGGAGATGAGCAAGCTCGCCGAAGACTGGAACAAATAATCCAGCCCCGTGTAAATTTAATTATGAAACAAGAACGGGCCAATCTGGAGAAACATGGTTATACTCTCTGCATATGGGACGCGCCTTTGCTGTTTGAAGGAGGGCGCCGTAAAGATGTTGATCAGGTGTGGGTAGTTTGGGTTCCTCAAGAGATACAAATAGAACGTGTTTTTGGCAGGGACAAGTTGACCAGAACTGAAATACTTGACCGGATTTTAGCACAGATGTCTCTCGATGAAAAAACAAAACTTTCAGATGTTATTGTAGATAATTCCGGAACCTGGGAGCAAACATTAGCTCAATTAGAAGGTTATTATAAAGAATTTTTAATTTTTAAACACGTAAATCCTGACGCTACTTCTGTCAACCAGGATCTTGGAACCGGATAAAAAGATAAATTTAGGACTAATCTGATATCCTCAAAATACAATAATTTAGGAGATTAATTTATGGGATCAAGATGATTATGCCTACAGATAATTAATGTCAACAAAAAAATTTGGGGGTAAGGATTTGTCAAGGTATAAGAAAAAGAAGTTAAGGGCTGGGGTTTTGCTGAGAAAAATATCTTTTTTCATTTTAATCGGCTTTGTGTTATTTTGGGTCTTGGGGCAGACGACAGTTTTTCAAAAGCTCATTTATCCTTATCCTTACCGGATAATAATTGAAAAATATGCTTATTCTTATGGCATAGACCCTTTGCTGGTTGTATCTGTAATACGTGAAGAAAGTAAATTTCTGCCAAGGTCTGAATCCCATAAAGGGGCGATGGGTTTGATGCAGTTAATACCGAACACTGCTCAAGCGATTGCTAAGGAACTGGGCGATAAAGATTACAATGTTCAGATGTTGGTAAACCCTGAGAAAAATATCCAGTACGGAACCTGGTATTTAGCGAGCCTCAGAAAGGAGTTTAATGATACTATTCTTATCCTTGCAGCATATAATGGCGGTCGGGGACATGTGAAGCAATGGTTAGACAATAATCAAATTAATCTTGCACAAGTGCGTCAACAAGATATACCTTTTAAAGAAACACGAGAATATGTGGAAAAAGTCTTAAGAAGTTATCAAAAGTACAGCGAACTCTATCCGGTTAAGATTTACGATAAGTGAATAAACATAGATATGATTAATCATTCGGAAGCAATTTTCCAACCTGAATGGGGCAGACTTTCTGTATGAAACAATTTGTTGCAGAGGTGAAGTTTGAAACCAGAATCTAACGGAAGCGGATAATGGGTACAAAAAGGAACCCAGTTTCATCCCATTTTGCGCCTTTCGCAGAAAGGAATGATCATAATAATGACAGAAACTCAATTAAAGCTTAAAGATCATTATCAATTGGCGATTATTGGCTGTGGTCCTGCTGGTATGGCAGCAGCTTTAAATGCACAGATACGACGCCTGGATTATGTTTTAATTGGCAAAGAGCCTTGCAGTCCTAAAATGATTAAGGCCCCGAAAGTAGAAAACTTTTTAGGGTTTCCAGAAATAAAAGGGGAGGAGCTCCGGCAACGTTTCCTGAAACATCTGGAGCAGATGAAGATAGAAATTGTTCCCTGGAAGATAACTAATGTTTACAAGGGGCCTCCTTTTACCTTATTGGGTGGTGATTATACTACTACGGCAGATGCAGTTATCCTGGCTATTGGTGTTTCTCCTCAAAACCTTTTTTTTGGAGAAACAAAATTGCTGGGGCGGGGAGTTGGGTATTGTGCCACCTGTGACGGTCCCTTATATGCCAATAAAACGGTTGCGATAATAGCTTACAATAAGGAAGGTGAAAGTGAGGCAAATTATCTTGCCGATATTGCCGAGCATGTAATTTATATTCCGTATTATAATGAGATTGGCAAACTTGATCCAAGGATAGAGATAAAAAAAGGTTCTGTTAAGTCATTGAACGGGAATTATAAATTAGAGGATTTGGTACTTGAAAATGAAAAAATAGCCTTGGATGGAGTATTTATTGTACGTGATAATTTACCTTCGGAACAGCTTATGCCTGAATTGAAATTATCCGCAAATGCCATAGAAGTTAATCATAATCTGGAGACAAATATTCCCGGCTTATTTGCTGCCGGGGATTGCACAGGTCAACCCTATCAATTGCTTAAAGCTGCCGGTGAAGGGGCAACTGCAACCCTGCAGGCTATAAAATATCTTGAATCATTGGGAAAAAAGGCATAGCCAACAAATATTTTGTATTCTAAAATTAAGAATTAACCATAAAATGAATAATTCTAAGGAGGAATTGTTTTGCCCAGTTATGATTTATTTTGTCAGGGATGTGGACATAAATTCTCGGCATTTTGTTCTATAAGTAAAAAAGAAGAACAACAATGTCCACAGTGCGGGAGTAATAAGATTGGTCAACGTTTTACGACAGTAAATGTTATTAGGAGTATGGGTGACAAAAGTCCGTGCGATTCCGGTTTATGTAATCCCGGCTGCTGTCCCGGTTCATGCAGCCATCCCAATCATGCCTGAGAATATAAAAGCGATTCTATTTATTATAAACAAAAGGACTGCTGCATTTGACTGATAAGTTTGTATACAGCAGTCCCTTGATCACTCCGGAGGGGATAGGCTCTGTTTAATTGTACGGTTTAATTTTTTATGAAGTAATCCATTAAGAAGTAATCCATTAAACTGTAGCCTTCTTTAAAAAACAGACCGGTTTCTTTTGCCTGGAACTCATCATAACCTGAAAGGCCTGATTCCATTCCGGCGGTTTTCTGATAAAGTAAAAAAGGTACAGGTTCGGTCGTATGAGTCCTGAGAGCTATAGGAGTTGGGTGATCGGGAAGAATTAGCAGTCTGTAATCATCGTATTTTTCCATTTCCTTCAGAAGTATACTGACTATTTTTTCATCTATTAATTCAATTGATCTTACTTTATTATCAATCTCTGCGTGGTGTCCGCATTCATCGGGGGCTTCGATATGCAGATATACGAAATCCTGGCCGGATTCCAGTTCTTTAAGCACTGCCTCAACTTTTCCTGAAAAGTTGGTTTGAGTATTACCTGTTGCCCCTTCCACTTCAACAGATTTTAATCCTGCGCAAATACCGATACCTTTAATCAGATCAACTGCTGAGACAACAGAGCCATTCAAATGATATTTGTCATAGAAACTTGCTAAGGCCGGTTTTTTACCTTCACCCCACAGCCAGATGGAATTTGCGGGCCGAAGACCTCTCTTGGTTCTCGCCTTGTTTACTGGATGATCTTTCAGGAATTTGCTGCTTTCAACCATCATATTGAGAAGTATTTTATTGTCTTCACCTTGGGGAAGATAATCTGTAACTTTTTTATCTAAAACATCATGGGGTGGAGTAAGATTCAAATTAATCAGGCCATTTTTCCAGATCAGACAATGACGGTAACTTACTCCGGGATAATAATTTAAATCAGCGGTTTTAAAATGACTGTTTATTTCTTCAATTAAGATTTTTGCTTCCTCAGAGGTGATTTCATCAGAACTATGATCAAGCATGACTTTATCCCTATAATTTTCTTCTTCAGATAAAGTTACCAGATTACATCTTATAGCTACATCACTGTCTGAAAGTTCTATTCCCATACTGACAGCTTCCAAAGGAGAACGTCCGGTATAATAAACCCTGGGATTATAACCCATAACCGAAAGATTGGCCGAATCACTGCCAGGGGGTATACCTTCAGGAATTGTTTGTACAATACCTACTTTGCCGTGTTGAGCCAAGAAGTCAATATTTGGTTTTCTGGCATACTGCAAAGGGGTTTTATTATCAAGTTGGGGAATCGGGTAGTCAGCCATCCCGTCACCGAGTACTATTACATATTTCATATTCTATCCTTCTTCCGGTTTGCTTATTGGGAATCTGTTTCAAAACGGATAACATTTTTGATATTGAGGACTTTACTGTAAGCTCGAACTGAGTCCAAGGCTTCCTGGAGTTGACCTTCACGGCAAGGGTGGGTAACCAGGACTATCTCGGCTTCTTTGTTTTCGCGTGGTTTCTGGATTATTGAGGCAAAACTAATATTTGCTTCCGCAAACAATAATGCCAGAGTAGCTAAAACTTTAGGTTCATCGATAACCAGTAAACGAATATAGAAGGAAGTAAAAAACTCACTTGATGTTTTTATCGGAAGATCCAGATAGCAGGAGCAATTGATTGCCGCTGATGATTTAGTTTGAATGTTACGAATGACTTGCATGAGGTCTGAAACAACAGCGCTGCCGGTTGGCAGTGACCCGGCTCCCCGTCCGTAAAACATTGTTTCTCCAATAGCATTTCCTACAATATATATAGCGTTAAATACACCACTGACAGAGGCTAAAGGATGAGTTTTAGGTATGATTGCAGGATGAACCCGTATTTCTATACCTTCATCCTGATGCTTGCCAATTGCTAAAAGTTTGATGGTGGATCCAAGTTCGGCAGCATAGAGAAGGTCATCTCTGGTAATTTTCGATATTCCCTCCACATAAACGTCAGATAGCGTAATCCGTGAATTAAAAGCTATGGAAGCCAGGATCGCTAATTTTCGTGCAGCATCCAACCCTTCAACATCTGAAGTAGGGTCAGCTTCGGCATAACCAAGTTTTTGGGCTTCAGCCAGAACTTCCTGATAATCTCTCCCTTGATCAGCCATTGCGGTGAGAATATAGTTTGTTGTACCATTGATGATTCCAATAATCTGGGAAATTCGGTTTGCTGCCAAAGACTGTTTCATTGCTGCGATAATCGGAATTCCCCCGGCAACACTTGCCTCGAAAAAAAGATCTTTTCCTTCTTCTTTGGCTACTTGCAATAATTCCTGTCCGTGAAGAGCCAGTAAATCCTTATTGGCTGTAATTACGTGCTTGCCATTGTGCAAGGCTTTCAGAATAAAGCTGCGTGCTGGTTCGATTCCACCGATTACTTCTATTATAATATCTATTTCCGGATCGAGGAGAATGTCATCTGCTTTATCGGTGAGTTCAAAATCCCCGGTTATTTTTTGAGGTTCTTTGGGATTTAGCACTAATACGCGTTTAATAATGATTTCGTATTCTGTTCTGGTTTGAATATCTTGAGCGTTTTGTTGTAGAATACTGACAACACCACTGCCGACTGTTCCTAAACCTAAAATTCCCAAGTGTACTTTGTTTAACATTTTTGAACCACACTCCTTGATATATGCACATTTGTTTATCTATAGTGGACATTATAGACGTATTTTGAGGTTTTGGCAAGAGCATATTTTAAGGATTGACAGCGCAAGTACTATCAGATAAACTAGATAGCAAATAATTATTAAATATTAGGTTATGTTCTTAATATTTCAAGTGTACTTAAAGACCGTGGGTAAGAAACCCATGCGGAAGATTCCACGATTAAGGAGCTGCGCAGGGTTTTTCGTTTTTATTTTTTGCAGTTTTTTAACTGAATGTGAATTATTTATCTGTATTATACTAAGTGTCAAAGAGGAGAGGAAGGAAAAAACAAGGATGATTAGCTATTGCAACGGGGAATTCGTACCGGAAATCTTTCCGTATAACTGATCTTAGTTTTCAGGGTATATATTAAAAAGTGATGGAGGGGAATTAGTTGAATAGTGATAAAGTTAAGCAAGGAGTAGATCGGGCTCCACATCGTTCACTCCTTAAAGCCTTGGGTCTTACTGATCGGGAAATTGTCAAACCGTTTATTGGCGTAGTTAATTCTTTTAATGAATTAGTTCCCGGACATATGCATTTACGTCAAATTTGCGAGGCAGTTAAAGCCGGTATCCGGGAAAATGGCGGGACACCTTTTGAGTTTCCGTGTATAGCAGTGTGTGATGGTTTGGCTATGGGTCATGAAGGAATGCATTTCTCCCTGGCCAGCAGGGAATTAATCGCAGATTCCGTAGAAGTAATGGCTATGGCACATCAACTGGATGCTTTGGTATTTATCCCGAGTTGTGATAAGGTTGTGCCTGGGATGTTAATGGCGGCTTTGCGCTTGAATTTACCGGCTATCTTTGTCAGTGGCGGCCCCATGTTGGCCGGACGCTTTGAGGACAGGGATGTTAGCCTGAGTACTTTATTCGAAGGTGTTGGACGAGTACATGCTAAACTTAATGATCAAGAATGGCTGAAAGAACTGGAAGCTTCAGCTTGTCCGACCTGCGGTTCCTGTTCAGGTCTGTTCACAGCTAACTCCATGAATTGTTTGACCGAAGCTCTTGGTATGGCCTTACCTGGTAATGGCACGATTCCGGCGGTTTATTCACAGCGTTTGGTTTTAGCCAAAGAAACCGGTTATCAGATTGTAGAGCTTTTCCGGCAGGAATTAAAACCGCGTGATATTATCACAGATAAAGCAATCTTAAATGGAATGGCCTTTGATATGGCCCTGGGGTGTTCGACAAATACTATTCTACATTTACCGGCAATCGCTCAGGAAGCCAATTTAGCCTGGGATATAAATATTGTGAACGAAGTAAGTGAAAGTACACCGCAAATTTGTAAGATCAGTCCTGCCGGGGACCAGCATTTAACTGATTTGCATTTGGCAGGAGGAGTAAGTGCAGTTCTGAATCAACTGATTCAGGCAAGTCTTTTTGATGGCTCCGTAATGACTGTATCCGGTGTGACCCAGGCAGAACGTTTACGGAATGCCAAGGTTAGCGATCCCGAGGTTATTCGTCCGTTAGATCAGCCTTATTCTACCAAAGGCGGCTTGAAGATTCTTTTCGGGGATTTGGCACCTGAAGGAGCGGTAATTAAGCAAGGGGCTTTAGCTGATCAAAATCTTGTGTTTGAAGGGACAGCGAAAGTTTTTGATAATGAGGATTCTGCAGCAATAGCTATCCAAAGTGGTCAAATAGTGGTCGGTGATGTTGTTGTTATTCGTTATGAAGGGCCAAAAGGTGGGCCCGGAATGAGGGAAATGCTTGGGCCAACAGCAACTTTGGCGGGTATGGGTTTGGATTCCAGTGTTGCTTTGCTTACTGATGGACGTTTTTCCGGGGCAAGTCGTGGGTTGTCTATCGGACATATCTCACCTGAGGCAGCTTTAGGTGGAGAAATTGCCTACGTCCTGACCGGTGACCGGATCAGGATTGATTTACAGCAAGGCCGGATTGATTGGATATTAGATGAAGCAACTAAAGAAAAACGGCGCCGGGATCCACAGTTATCGCCGAATAAAAAACCTTTCGAACGAAAGGGATACTTGGCCCGATATGCCCGTATGGTGCAGTCAGCAGCACGGGGAGCGGCGTTTAAGACTGGTGATAATCAATAAAGATTTTTGACCGGGAAAGGCAGGCAATAGAATGAATGGGGCAGAAGTATTATTAGAGGCATTGGAACAAGAGGAAGTTGAAGACATTTTCGGATATCCGGGTGCAGTACTCCTGGCTTTGCTGGATGCTTTACTAAGAAGTAAAATCCGGCATATTTTGGTGCGTCATGAGCAGGGTGCCGTACATGCTGCCGATGGTTATGCGCGGGTAAATTCTAAAGTAGGTGTATGTTTGGCGACCTCTGGCCCAGGTGCTACTAATCTGGTTACCGGGATTGCTAATGCCTACATGGATTCTATACCAATGGTAATCTTAACCGGTCAGGTTTCAACAGAATTGTTGGGCACTGATTCTTTTCAGGAAGCTGATATTACGGGAATAACTATTCCCATAACAAAGCATTCTTATATAGTTAAAGATGCTGCACAGCTTCCGCGTATAGTTAAAGAAGCTTTTTATTTGGCACGGACAGGCCGTCCCGGACCCGTTTTAATTGATTTGCCCAAAGATATATTAAATCAGGAGGTCAAAAAAACGGCTTCTTCAAAAATGACATTGAAAAACTATAAGGTTTTTGGCAAGGGAAATACCGGACAAATAGAGGAATTTGCCAAATCTATCGCCAACAGCTTAAAACCTGTTATTTATGGCGGAGGAGGAATTATCTGGGCCGGAGCGACCGGTCCCTTAAGGAATTTGGTTGAAAAATGTAACTTGCCTGTAGTTTCTACTTTAATGGGTTTGGGATGTTTACCTTCTGATCATCCTAATTTTTTAGGAATGGCAGGAATGCATGGCACAGTTACAGCAAACTATGCCCTGGATGATTGTGATTTATTAATTGCACTTGGTGTGCGTTTTGATGATAGGGTAACCAGTGGCTTGGGAAATAAGTTTGCCACGAAAGCCAAAATTGTGCATATAGATATTGATCCTGCCGAAATTGGTAAAGTCGTAAGGGCTAACGTTCCTATTGTTGGAGATGTTTACTTGGTTTTAGAGGAATTAGTTTCACGTCTGGTTCCTCCCAAGATAACCCAATGGTGGGAGCAAATACACAGTTGGCAAAAAAGTTATCCTTTGCGATACGAGCAGGACGGCCGTCTCTCTCCGCAAATAATCCTGGAAAGTATTGCTGAAACAGCCGGGGATGATGCTGTTATTGTAACAGATGTTGGACAGCACCAGATGTGGGTAGCGCAATGTTACCCATTCAAGTATCCGCGGCAGTTAGTAACCAGTGGCGGTTTAGGGACAATGGGTTTTGGACTTCCTGCCGCAGTCGGGGCTCAAGTTGCCCAACCTGAAAAGAATATTGTCCTGATTACAGGGGATGGTTCCCTGCAAATGACGATTCAGGAGTTAGCCACTATAGTTCAGCATCAACTTCCGGTTAAAATTGTACTAATGAATAATGGAGTATTAGGACTGGTAAGACAATGGCAAAAAATGTTTTATGATGAACGTTTTAGTGAAATTCAGCTTCATGCCAATCCTGATTTTGTTAAGGTTGCTGAGGCTTATGGGATTAAAGGAATCAGGGTTACTTCAGCTCAGGATGTAAAACCCTGTTTAACAAAGGCAATGGCCTACCCTGGTCCTGTTCTTATGGACTTTGTTATTTCACCTGATGAAGTAGTTTTACCAATGGTTGTACCGGGTAATGCGATTACTGATATGCTAGGGAGGTAGAAAAGATGCTGCATACTTTAGCGGTGCTTGTTGAAAACCATCCCGGCGTCCTTATGAGGGTAGTGGGATTGTTTGCCCGAAGGGCTTATAATATTGATAGCCTTTCTGTTTGTCAAACCGAAAATCCCAGTATTTCCCGCATGACAATTGTAGTCAGTGGGGATGACTCAATTATTGAACAGGTCAGCAAGCAACTCTATAAACTGGTTGTAGTTCATAAGGTGACAGATTTGACAAATGAACCTATTATTGACCGGGAACTGGCTTTGGTCCGGGTTAGGGTTAACGCTGAATCACGACTGGAAGTATTGCATACTGTCAATGTTTTCCGGGGAAGGGTAGTAGACATGGGACGTAGTAACATCACGGTGGAAATAACCGGTGATGGCCAAAAAATTGACGCTTTTGTGCGGACTATGCGTCCTTACGGACTTCTGGAACTTGTCCGTACAGGGACCATTGCAGTCATGCGCTCAGATGGTTAGGTTATCGAAGGTTTTGCTTGGGCTATCACTGTTTGCCATTTAATTCAGATAGAGTTCAATGGCATCACAGTATGCTATAAGAAGATGTTGGAAAAGGAAAGGAAGATGAATTTAATGGCTAAAATGTTTTATGACGCTGATGCCAATCTGGACTTATTGAAAGGTAAGGTAATAGCAGTGCTGGGTTATGGCAGTCAAGGTCATGCCCAAGCCCAGAATCTAAAAGATTCAGGGCTTGAAGTGGTTATTGCAGAATTGAATGAGGCTCGCCGGAAACAGGCGAAAAGTGTCGGCTTTGAGGTTCTTACTGTAGCTGAAGCAGCCAAACGGGCTGATATTATTCAAATCTTATTACCTGATGAAAGACAAAGTGCAGTTTATATTAATGATATCAAACCTTATCTTAGCGCAGGTAAAGCATTGGTCTTTTCTCATGGTTTTAATATTCATTTTGGACAAATTATACCTCCTAAAGATGTTGACGTTTTCATGGTTGCCCCAAAAGGTCCCGGCCATTTGGTAAGACGTACTTATACCGAGGGTGCTGGCGTACCCGCTTTGATTGCAGTATTCCAGGATGCTACAGGAAGAGCAAAAGACCTGGCTATGGCTTATGCTAAGGGAATAGGCGCAACCAGAGCCGGTGTTCTGGAGACTACTTTTGCTGAAGAAACCGAAACCGACCTATTTGGTGAACAAGCAGTGCTTTGCGGTGGTGCCAGTGAACTTGTTAAAGCAGGTTTTGAAACCTTGGTTGAAGCCGGCTACCAACCTGAAATTGCTTATTTCGAATGTCTTCACGAGTTGAAATTAATTGTTGACCTTATGTACGAAGGCGGATTAACCCGTATGCGTTATTCCATTTCCGATACTGCCCAATATGGCGATCAGGTTGCCGGTAAGAGAATTGTTACTCAAGAAACCCGTCAGGAAATGAAAAAGATTTTAGAAGAAATTCAAACCGGTCAATTTGCCAAAGCCTGGTTATTGGAAAATCAAGCAAATCGTCCCTCCTTTAATGCAGTTGCTCGTAAAGAAGAAAACCAGCTTCTTGAAAAAGTGGGTAAGGAATTACGTGCAATGATGAGCTGGCTGCCCCAACCGAGTGAAGACTAAGAATGCAGTATTATCCATAAATCTGACTTCTTAATTCTGATACTAACATAGAAAGAAACTATTTAAAATAAACTCGCGGGAAGTTTGTTACACCAGATGTGAATTTAAGTTTTTGGTCGGAAATATTCTGTTTTGGTTTATTTCCGACCATCTAATATATACCTCTGACAAAGGAGCATTTTGAATGCAACGAACGGTCAACTTATGAAATTATGCTGCCAAGTTCTATAGGACTTGCATATTAAATTTATTTGATATTAGAATCGAGCCTCATCATGTGGCTGGATTAGATATAGAGTAAAATTAAGTAAAGGAGGGGATTCTACAAATGTCCATGACCATTACTGAAAAGATTCTCGCTAATCATGCCGGGCTGGATGAAGTAGTTCCGGGGCAATTGATAACAGCAAAACTGGATCTTGTTTTGGCAAATGATGTTACTGCGCCGGTTGCCATTAAGGAATTCGAAAAATTTGGTTCTGACAATGTATTTGACACTTATAAGGTGGCTTTGGTTTTAGACCACTTTGCACCTAACAAGGATATTGCTTCTGCTGAACAATGCAAATTTATTAAAGAATTTGCCCTGAAACAAGATATTGAACACTTCTATCAGGCCGGCCGGATGGGTATTGAACATTGCCTGTTACCTGAGTTAGGAATTACTTTACCTGGGGATTGTATTATTGGTGCGGATTCGCATACTTGTACTTATGGCGCATTGGGAGCTTTTGCTACAGGTGTGGGGAGTACGGATTTAGCTGCGGGTCTGGCAACCGGAGAAGCTTGGTTCCGCGTACCGGAATCGGTCGAATTCATTTTCAAGGGAACTAAGTTTCAGCCATGGGTAAGCGGAAAAGATCTTATTCTTTATGTTATTGGTAAGATTGGGGTCGATGGTGCCCGTTATCAGGCTATGGAATTCACCGGTGAAGGTATTTCTGCCTTATCGATGGATAACCGTTTTACAATTTGTAACATGGCAATTGAGGCTGGAGCTAAGAATGGAATTATTGCTCCGGATGAAAAAACTTATAAATATTTAAAGGGAAGGGCCCGGCGCTCGTATACCAGCTTTTTCAGTGACGAAGATGCTAAATATGCAAATGTTATGGAGTTTGATGTTGCCGACATTCCTCTGCAAGTTGCCTTCCCGCACTTGCCGGAGAATACTAAGGATGTCGAAGCAGCCTCCGGTGTTAAGATTGACCAGGTTGTTATCGGCTCTTGTACTAACGGCAGAATTGAGGATTTACGTATTGCTGCTGAAATTTTACGTGAAAAACAAGTCCATCCTGAGATTCGTTTATTAGTTTTCCCAGGTACCCAAGCTATTTATCGTCAAGCCCTGAAAGAAGGGATAATTGACACTATGGTGGAAGCCGGCGCTGCAGTGAGTACTCCTACTTGTGGGCCTTGTCTGGGAGGACATATGGGTATCCTTGCTAAAGGTGAAAAGGCTTTGGCAACAACAAATCGTAATTTTGTAGGTCGGATGGGGCATCCGGAAAGTGAAGTTTACTTGTGTAATCCTGCTGTTGCGGCAGCCTCTGCGATACGCGGGGAAATTGTTCATCCTAAGGAGGTGCTCTAAGATGGGTAAAGTATGGAAGTTTGGTCATGATGTCGATACTGACGTAATTATTCCTGCTCGCTATCTTAACAGTTCTGAACCTGAACATCTTGCCGCTCATTGCATGGAAGACGGTGATCTCAGTTTTGCACCCAATGTTAAACCTGGAGATATTCTGGTGGCCGGAAAAAATTTTGGTTGCGGTTCTTCCCGCGAACATGCCCCAATTGCAATCAAAGCTTGCGGAGTAGAAGTAGTTATTGCTGAGTCTTTTGCCAGGATTTTCTATCGGAATGCTTTGAATATTGGCCTGCCAATTTTAGAATGTCCTGAAGCAGTTGCCGGTATTTCAGCCGGAGATGAGCTTACAGTAGACTTAAAGAGCGGGCAAATAAATAATCTTACTCAAAAAACTGTTTTTCAGGCACATCCTTTTCCTCCATTTATGCAAGAATTAATTAAAGCCGGAGGTTTAGCTCCATATATACGGGGGAGGAAGAAAAATGGCTAAAGTTGTTGTTTTACCCGGTGATGGAATTGGTCAGGAAATTGTGCCCCAGGCTCTGAGAGTTTTACAAGCGGTTATGGCAGATAACCCAGTTAAACTGGAATATGAAGAACACCTGGTGGGTGGAGCAGCCATTGACGCCCTTGGATATGCCTTACCCCAAGAAACACTGAAAGCCTGCCAAAAAGCTGAAGCGATTTTACTGGGGGCAATGGGTGGTCCTGAGTGGGATAATCTACCTGCTGCGGAGCGTCCGGAAATGGCGGGTTTGCTTCCCTTGCGTAAAGCCTTGGGGTTATATGCCAATATTCGTCCTATCCGTGTTTTCCCGGCTCTAATCTCTGCTTCAACATTGAAACCGGAGGTAATCCGGAATGTTGATATGGTAGTTATCCGTGAGCTTACCGGCGGTTTATATTTCGGGGACAAAGGCCGTAAAGATAATCCCCCCTCAGCTTTTGATACTTTGATCTATTCAGATGAAGAGATTCGCCGGATTGTCAGATTAGGTTTTCAGACTGCTCAGCAAAGACAGAAAAAATTGTGCTCGGTTGACAAAGCAAATGTCTTGGAATCATCTCGCCTTTGGCGGGAAGTGACCTTGGATGTAGCTAAAGAATTCCCGGATGTTGAGCTTACACATATGTATGTAGATAATGCTGCCATGCAGCTTGTTCGTTATCCTGAACAATTTGACGTAATAGTAACTGAAAATATGTTTGGAGATATTCTTACAGATTTAGCCTCTATGCTCGGCGGTTCAATCGGTATGTTGGCTTCGGCCAGTCTGAATGGATTAAAGGGTCTTTATGAGCCTGCTCATGGTTCAGCACCGGATATCGCCGGCAAAAATTTGGCTAACCCTTTAGCCACAATTCTTTCTGCTGCTTTAATGCTGCGCAGTACTTTTGGCTTGGAAGAAAAAGCTCAGTTAATTGAACGGGCGGTTGAGCAGGTTTTGGATAAAGGTTTGAGGACTGCTGATTTGGCAAAAGCCGGTGAACGTATCCTGAGTACCAGTGAAATGGGAGACGCAGTATTAGAGGCATTAGGAAAATAGTTGCTAATATTAGAAGGCTGATTAATTATTCGGGAATACAGTACAAAACCAGACAAATAAATTCCATTTGGAAATTTTAAATCCCTGGAGCCAGGGATTCTTTTTTTGAACAACAAACTGTTCATTTGGTTCTTATTCGATCAATAGACAATTTTTAATTCATTATCCTTGGGTACATGCTATAATTGTATCTAATAGACAAAGAAGGGGAGTTTTCAGGGTGAACGGGGTAATCCGCAGAATTGTATTGAAAATTGGCAGCAGTAGTCTGCATCATTTAGACGGTGGTCTTGATGAGACTGCTATTTCTAAAATTGTTGGCGTTATTGCTAACCTGTACCGCCAGGGAATAGAATGTATTCTTGTGAGTTCGGGTTCAGTTGCTGCAGGAATGGGTCAATTGAATCTCCAGACCAGGCCGCCTGGTATTTCGGCGAAACAAGCACTGTCAGCAGTGGGGCAAGGTTTGCTAATTGGAAAGTATACCCACCATTTTGATGCTCAAGGTTTGACTAGTGCCCAGATTCTTTTATCACGGTCGGATTTGGCTGATCCTGTGCGTTATCAGAATGTTCGAAATACTATTGAAACCCTGTTGCGCCTGCAAGCTATCCCCATTATTAATGAAAATGATTCTGTTGCAGTGGAAGAACTGTGCTTTGGGGATAATGATCGTTTATCTGCTTTGGTTGCGGGATTGGCACATGCTGATCTGCTAATCATTATGACAGATGTTGATGGCCTTTATTCTTCAAATCCTAAAGATAATTTGAATGCAAAGTTAATTAAGGAAGTCAAAGATATTTCCAAAGTTAAAGCAGCAGCAGGCGGTGCAGGGTCTGCGATTGGAACCGGTGGTATGGTTACGAAATTACAGGCTGCCCTGATTGCTATCCGCTTTGGTATAGGAATGATGCTTTTGAATTCTTCGCGTATGGAAGAGATATTGCAAATTCCTGTGGGGAACCGCCCTCACGGAACATATTTTGTTCCCAAGAAGCGTCGTTTGGCAGGACGAAAAGGCTGGATTGCTTACGCAGGTTTATCCGAAGGAACTGTTGTGATTGATGATGGAGCGGTTGCAGCTTTAGTTTACGAAGGCAAGAGTTTATTGCCCAAAGGAATAATTGAGGTTAAGGGTTCTTGGGAAAGAAAAGAACTTGTTTGTATAGCTAATACCAAGGGGCAGGAAATTGCTCGTGGTCTGGTAGAGCTGAATAGCAGGGAACTGCGGAAAGTAATAGGCAAACATTCCCAAGAAATGCTGGAATTAATTCCTGGATTAGAAGGCGAAGAGGTAGTGCACAGGGATAATATGACCCTTGTCTGTGATACTGATCTGACGGCAGCTATGGATGGTAAATGAAGTAACAGCCGGAGGGGTTGCTGAACACCAGGTTTTCTAGCTATAATAAACTTATATTTTGTGTTAAGAATGGAGGATACTCATGGATTTCGAGTATGATTTGGTTTTTTTAGGCCAAATGGCAAAAAAAGCTGCCAGGAAATTAGCTTCTATTGGGACTGCAGAAAAAAACAAGGCCTTATCAGCTATGGCAGAGGCCCTGCTGGTTCACGAAAAAGAGATTTTAGAGGCTAATCGTCTTGATGTTGAAAGAGCCATTGCCAAAGGGTTAAAATCAAGTTTGGTTAATCGCTTAAGCTTAACTCCGGATGGTATTAAGGAGATTAGTGAGGCTTTGCGTGAAGTAATCAATTTACCTGATCCAACAGGTGAAGGAGAATTCTGGACCAGGCCCAATGGCTTGAGAATTCAGCGAATCCGCGTGCCATTGGGTGTTGTTGCCATGATTTATGAGGCCCGACCGAACGTAACTGTTGATGCTGCAGGGCTTTGTCTTAAATCCGGAAATGCGGTCATTCTGAGAGGCGGATCAGAAGCAATTGAGAGTAATAAAGTATTAGTCAGAATTATTGCTAATGCTGCCGAAGAAAATGGTATGCCCCAAGGCGCTATTCAGCTTGTCACCCAAACTGACCGGAAATATGTTCAGCAATTGCTAAAAATGAATACTTATGTCGATGTAGTTATTCCCAGGGGTGGAGAGGGCTTAATCCAAACAGTTGTGCAAAATTCAACAGTTCCGGTAATTGAAACCGGTACGGGAATTTGTCATGCTTATGTGGATCGGGCAGCAGACTTTGCCAAGGCAATACCGATCGTAATAAATTCAAAGACTAATAAACCGGGTGTTTGTAATGCCTTGGAAACTCTCCTGGTAGATGATGCGGTAGCTGATCAATTTCTTCCCTTAATAGGGGAAGAATTAAGAAAACACAATGTAGAAATTAAAGGATGTTCAAGAACTTGTGAGTTATTGCCTTATGCTCTTCCGGCCTCAGAAGATGATTGGGCTACCGAATATCTTGATCTAATCTTAAGTATAGGGGTAGTTAAAGATTTGGATGAAGCCCTTGATCATATCTATACTTACAGTACAAAGCATTCTGATACAATTATTACTGAAAATTATGCAAATGCACAGCGCTTCTTAAAGGAAGTCGATGCTGCTGCAGTTTATGTAAACACATCTACAAGGTTTACAGATGGCGGAAGGTTCGGTTTCGGTGCTGAGATTGGTATTAGTACCCAAAAACTTCATGCACGCGGACCGATGGGTTTAAAAGAACTGACTACGATAAAATATATGATTTATGGTGAAGGCCAGATTGTGTAATCTTTTATAAAAATAGTCTTGGGGGAAATTTCCAAAAGGAGCAGATTAATGGATTCAGTTTCCAATCCGGCTACTAATAAGGTTTCCAGTTCGATTACCGGACAAACTGCTGGTTCAATTGTTGGAACATGCCGGAAATTCATAACCAAATATTTTATGCAAATAAGTTCTGTATTGATAATTCTATTTGTGTGAAGGAAGTCTGGTATGTCCTGGAACATCCGGACGGTATGGCACGAGCCTAATAATCCTTAACAGTGAATCAAATATATTTTATTATTCGTATGTTTTATTAATAAACTTCCATACTAAGAAGGGTTTCTTTTATATATCCGACAGAAACCTTGAGTCCGTAATAATCGGCTGGAAATGGAAGGTGTCTGTTAATGGAGAAGGACGAGGAGTTTCTTGAAGAAGAGGAAAACAAGAATGAACCTCTGGAAATTCTAAAAGAAACAGGGGGAATTACTCTTCCTGACTTTTCAAGCAATATTCACTGTATGACTATTATTGGTCAGATCGAAGGTCATATTGTTTTACCCGTCAATAATAAAACAACGAAATATGAACATCTAATTCCTCAATTAGTGGCTGTTGAGCAAAATCCTGAAATTGAAGGGATTCTGGTTATATTAAATACTGCCGGAGGAGATGTCGAGGCCGGTTTGGCTATTGCAGAATTATTAGTTGGTATGAGTAAACCATCTGTTTCCCTGGTTTTGGGCGGCGGACACAGTATTGGCATACCTATCGCAACAAGTTGTACAAAAAGTTTCATTTCACCAACGGCAACAATGACAATTCACCCGATACGTTACACCGGCTTGATAATTAACGGAGACCAGCAGTTTGGATATTTAAGAAGAATGCAGGACCGGGTAATCGATTTTATCTGTATGCATTCAAAGATAACTGAACCGCGGCTTCGCAGCTTGATGTTTCGAACAGGAGAATTGGCTCAGGATATAGGTGCAGTACTGGTTGGACCAGAGGCTGTTGAAGCAGGCTTAATTCAAGCAGTAGGCGGACTGAAAGACGCGTTTAGTGCCTTAAACAAATTGATTACTGAAGTTTGCAGTTAGTAAAACATGAGTTTCTTCCGCGGCCTTAAGCCGCTTTTCTTATTTCTGGAAAGGATTCCGGCTGATCACTGTGGAATCTATTGATAATAAATTTGATATGAGTTGGAGGACGAAATCTGTGGCAAAGCGTAGGGGCCGCTACAAAATAAGGAGGAAAGTTGACAACCTTAAACAAACAATTCGCAATGAGATAATTGGTATTATAATTATTGGGATGGTTTGCTTAGGTTTGGTAGTAATTTTTACCGAGCAAAACGGAGTTTTAGGTGCAAGAATAAAAGGCAGCTTGCTTATGATCTGTGGAGGCGGCCATGTTTGGCTGTTATTAATGATCGGTGCTTGGGGAATATCCTTTATGAACCGAAAGCGTTCCGGTTTGGGTCGGCGTGGTGTTGGATTATTTTTATTATGGTTAATTTTTTTAGGACTTCTTCAGCTCCAGTTACCAGGGATTGAGACATTTTCTCAAGAAGAAATGTTAAGTTCGGGTAAATCAGGGTATGGCGGAGGAATCATAGGTGCAGGTTTAATTTTATTACTTAGGACTTCGGTTGGTTTAAACGGTAGTTATGTAATCCTGGTAATGGGAGCCCTGATTGGTGCCCTTTTAGTTTTAAACCGTTCTTTAATCAGTGGTCTACATGATATATGTGAAGCAAGCAAACAAATAACCGGCTGGATGAAAGAGCAAATCTATGATTTCATTTCTGTTTTTAAAAGCCAGCCTGAGGTATTATCTTCGATTGAAGATAATACCTCAATGGCATCTGTTAAAAAAGAGAAGAAAAAGGTTAAAATCAATAAAGGATCACAACATGGAGACCAATCTTTTTCAGACAAGCCATTAGTAATAAGGACTTTGGGGGAAACACTTGAATCTGAAGAGTTTATTGATGTACCTGTTAAATATGAACCAGTGCTTGAAATGGTTTCAGAAGAAGATATAGGTAATGCGGTTCTGAATATTAATCAAAAATTGACAGGTACTCCTATTTCCCGGCAAGTACGGGATACGGACAATTATCAGCTTCCTCCCCTCTTGTTATTACAGAAGTCTATGAAAGTTAATAACCAGAGGCTTAATAAGGACCTTGCTGACAATGTCAAGAAACTGGAAGACACTTTAGCCAGCTTTGGTGTGAATGTTAAGGTTACTCATGTAACTCAGGGACCTGTGCTTACCCGATATGAGGCTCAGCCTGCTTCCGGAGTTAAAGTTAGTAAAATCACAAACCTTTCTGATGATATTGCCCTTGCACTGGCTGCTACTCATGTACGTATTGAGGCTCCGGTCCCTGGCAAGTCTGTTGTAGGGATTGAAGTTCCTAATAAAGTAGTTAATGCTGTACAATTTAGGGAAGTCATAGAAACTCCCGAATTTCAGAACTCGTCAAGTAAAATAACAATGGCTTTGGGAAAGGATATAACCGGTTCAACAGTAATAGCGGATCTTACCAAAATGCCTCATATGCTAATTGCCGGGGCAACCGGCTCGGGAAAATCAGTCTGTATCAATACCATAATCCATAGTATTCTCTTTAAGGCCAGACCGGATGAAGTAAAATTGTTGCTGATAGATCCAAAGATGGTAGAATTAGCGAATTATAATGGAATTCCTCATCTGATAGCACCAGTGGTAACAGATCCTAAAAAAGCTGCCGGTGCTTTGAAATGGATCGTCACAGAAATGGAAACCCGCTACGAGTTGTTTGCAGCTGCCGGAGTTCGTGACATAGTTCGTTATAACTATCTTCGTACACAAGATAAACAAAATAATCTTGCGATATTGCCTTATGTTGTAGTGATTATTGATGAGTTATCTGATTTGATGATGGTTTCTCCTGGTGAAGTAGAGGATGCGATTTGCCGTATTGCCCAAATGGCACGTGCAGCTGGGATACACCTTATTGTTGCCACCCAAAGGCCGTCAGTAGACGTGATAACCGGATTGATTAAAGCGAATATTCCTTCACGAATAGCTTTTGCCGTTTCTTCCCAGACTGATTCCCGAACAATATTGGATCTGAATGGGGCAGAGAAATTGTTAGGCAGGGGAGATATGCTTTATTATCCAATGGGTGCCGGTAAGCCTTTGCGTATTCAGGGGTGTTTTTTGGCAGACAAGGAAATGGAGAATGTTATCAAGTTTTTACAGAACCAGGCAAAACCTGAATATCAGGAACTTCCAAATATTGAGTTTGCTTCTGCGAACAAGGTTGAAGAAGAAATGGATGATCTTTTTTATCAAGCCGCTCAACTTTTTATTGAAAATTCAAATGCTTCAGTTTCGCTTTTACAAAGACGATTGCGTATCGGGTATACACGGGCAGCCAGGCTTATGGATTTACTGGAGGAGAAAGGGGTAGTTGGTGGTTATGAGGGTTCAAAGCCGCGGGAAGTATTGCTTTCAAGAGGACAATTTGAACTAAAATACGGGTGGAAAGAAATTACCAGTAAGTAGATTTGTGAATTAATCCGGCAGGATTTAGGATTGATACTGTAGAAATATTAAACTGGTTTAATGGCAAGCACATATTGGATTGGGGTAATTAATATTGGAGTAATTAAGAATTAATTTGACCTGGTTATTAACTAATGAAGTAAATTTTCCATGATGGATAACATAATTTTGCAGGTATTATTCTGGTATTAATGGTAAACTTTAAAAGGGGGATTTTTATGGCCGGTGTGGGGGAAAAACTCCGTGTTGCGAGGGAAATGAAGGCATGGAGTTTAAATGATGCTGAAGAAGCAACTAAAATACGGGCTCGCTATTTAGAAGCATTGGAAAATGAACAATACGAGATTATCCCTGGAATAGCTTATGTTAAGGGATTTTTACAAACTTATGCCAAGCATTTGGACCTTGATCCACGAGAGGTCCTTGAACTTTTTAAATCAACTTACGTTTCTGAAAAGAAAAATTCTCTAAAGATGCCCTTTAATTTTTCTTCCCGTCCTTTCTGGAGACGTCCGGTTACGGCTGTAATAATGGCTTTATTAGTCATTAGTGCTGTAGTAGTAATTGCTGATTGGAGCACCCATAGCCAAAAACCAATTTCTTATACACCTTTGTCTTCAGCACCGGAAGAAAATAAGGTTAAGGATACTGATTCAGGAGTTGCCCCTCCCTTAAATGTTACATCTTCTGAAGCTCAGCCTTCAACACCTGCAAATTCGCCGGAAGTACCGGGAACAGAAGGTTTAATTGCTCAATTGGTTTTTAAGCAAAAGTGTTGGTTATTAGTTAAAGCTGACGGAGAAGTTGCCCTGGAAGGAGAATATTCCGGCGGAACAACAAAGGAACTTATAGCAGCTAATAACATAGAATTTGTTACAGTCGGAAACGCAGGCGGACTAAGTGTAACACTTAATGGTATGATTCAACCAAGTATGGGCAGTTCGGGCGAGGTAGTTAATAATATTATTTTAACGAAAGATTCAATAAGTACCAGATAGGAATTTTTTGAGATTTATTTTATTGAAAAGGAGAGAATCAATTTGGCGAAAGATGCTTCATTTGATGTTGTTTCCCAAATAGACTTACAGGAAGTTTCAAATGCTGTTATTCAAGCTCAAAAAGAGATTGAACAACGTTTTGATTTTAAAAACAGTAAGTCATCCATAAAACTGGACCAAGAAAAAATCCTGCTGATATCTGACGATGAATTTAAGTTACGTAATGTAACAGATATCCTGGAGAGCAGACTGGTTAAACGACAAGTATCCTTAAGGGCTTTGGAGTATGGAAAAATACAACCCGCGACCGGAGATACTGTCCGACAGGAAGTCAAGCTGATCCAGGGTTTGGCTCAGGATAAAGCTAAACAAATCATGAAGGTAATTAAGGACAGTAAAATAAAAGTGACCAGTTCGATTCAAGGCGACCAGATCCGGGTAGCCGGTAAAAATAAAAATGATTTGCAAGCCGTCATTGCTCTGCTGCGCAAAGAAGATTTTGGTATTGATTTACAGTTTATTAATTATCGCTGATTTGTTATTAGACTCTCACTTGCTAGGTGAGAGTTTATTCCACATAATATACAAAATAAGCTTTTTGGAGGTAAAATAGTGTACAATTCCGGTTTTTTACCGGTTAATACCTGCGAGATGCAAAAACGTGGCTGGGATGAACTGGATTTTATCTTAATAACCGGAGATGCTTATGTAGATCATCCGAGCTTTGGGATAGCAATCATTGCCAGAATTTTGGAGTATTTGAATTTCAAAGTGGGAATAATAGCTCAGCCAAAATGGCAAAACCTCGGTGCTTTCAGAATTATGGGAAAACCTCGTTTTGCATGTTTGATATCCGGTGGTAATTTGGATTCTATGGTAAATCATTATACTGCAGCTAAAAAGAAACGTTCTAATGACGCTTACTCACCAGGCGGCAAAATAGGATTTCGTCCGGATCGGGCTACTATTGTTTATTCCAATCGTGTACGTGAGGCTTTGCCTGGCATACCGGTTATAATAGGTGGAATAGAAGCATCTTTAAGACGTTTTGCTCATTACGACTACTGGAGTAATAAAGTAAACCGTTCAATTCTCCTGGATAGTCAAGCTGATATGTTGGTCTATGGAATGGGCGAGAAACCAATCCTGGAAATTGCGGGGAAACTGGCAGCCGGGATGGATATCACGGAAATTTGTGGAGTGCGTGGTACTATGGTTCCATGGAGGGATAGACCTCCGGAAAACACTCTAATATTGCCTGATTGGGACCAGGTGAAAACAGATAAACGTAGTTACGCAGAGGCTTTCCGGATACAATATCAACAACAGGACCCTATCCGCGGGAAAATTATGTATCAAAAACATAATCGTGGAGGAGTCCTGCAATATCCCCCTGCTTTACCTTTAAGCCAGGCGGAAATGGATAAAATTTATTCTTTGCCTTTTGCAGGCACTTATCATTCCCGATATGAAGAGCAGGGGGGAGTCCCGGCAATAAAAGAAGTAAAGTTCAGTCTTGTCAGTTCCCGGGGTTGTTATGGGGCCTGTTCTTTTTGTGCCCTTACGTTTCATCAGGGCCGGATTATCCAAAGCAGAAGCGCCGAATCAATATTAAGTGAGGCGGAACGCTTAATCCAAAACCCACACTTTAAAGGATATATACATGATGTCGGAGGACCAACGGCAAATTTCCGTCATCCCTCTTGCAGTGGACAACTTACAAAGGGAACATGTAATCATCGCCAATGTCTGTTTCCGCAGGCTTGTGAGAAATTAAATCCTGATCATCGGGAATACATTGATTTATTGCGCCGTCTGCGGGAGTTACCCCAAGTAAAAAAGGTTTTTATACGTTCAGGAGTTCGGTATGACACTGTTCTTGCCGATCGTAAGTCGGATTTCCTGGAGGAACTATGTAAACATCACGTGAGTGGTCAATTGAAAGTAGCTCCGGAGCACATTAGTGATGCTGTCCTGAAATATATGGGAAAACCAGGGCGAAGTGCGTATGAAAAATTTGTACACCGTTTTCAGGCAATCAATCAGAAAATAGGAAAAAAGCAATATCTTGTTCCTTATCTGATGTCATCTCATCCGGGAAGCAGCTTGAAAGAGGCAATTGAACTTGCAGAATATATTAGGGATATGGGAGTAAATCCCGAGCAGGTCCAGGATTTTATCCCAACGCCTGGAACTTTATCTGCTTGTATGTATTTTACAGGACTGGATCCTCGTACTATGGAGAAAGTTTATGTTCCTAAAAGTTTACATGAAAAGGCTATGCAAAAGGCCTTGATTCAATACAGAAACCCTGCAAACTATGAGTTGGTCAAAGAGGCTTTGTTATTGGGACACAGGGAGGATTTAATTGGATTTGGTCCCAAGTGTTTAATTAAACCGCGGAGAACAAACCTGAAAAGTAAAGCTATCTATAGTCCGGATCAAAGAAAAGCAAATAAAAAAAGGAAAACCTCTCCCAAAAGAGCAAACAAAAAAGGAAGGGTTCTGCCAACCAAAATTTAGGCTAAAAAGAGTACGGTCATATTCTTTTGACACTTCCTGAAATATTGGTTTATACTAAGAGAAAAGAAGTTCGTTGAGGTGTACGTTGACAAAGATTTCAATTATTTCTTTAGGGTGTGCTAAAAATCAAGTTGATAGTGAAATTATGTCAGGCATCTTGGATAGGAAGCATATATTGACTGATACTCCTGAAGATGCCGATGTTATCATAGTCAATACTTGTTCTTTTATAGAGACTGCCAAAGAAGAATCCATTAACACAATTTTAAATATGGCCTGTTTCAAGGAAACTGGCTCTTGTCAGCTTCTTTTGGCTGCAGGTTGTCTTGCTCAGCGTTACGGGCAGGAGTTAATGCAGGAAATACCTGAATTGGATGGGATCCTTGGTACCGGTAATATCGATGAAATTGAAGAACTGCTTATGAAATCCCGTGTCCGAAGAACTGCCTTAATTAAACCAGGTTCCCCGGATTTTCTTTATGATGAGAATATGCCCAGAAAAAGATTGACACCAAAGCATTATGCTTATGTTAAAGTTGCAGAAGGGTGCGATAATTATTGTACCTACTGTGTCATTCCTCAGGTGCGGGGTCACTTCCGCAGTCGTCCTGAGGAATCTATTGTCAAAGAAGTTCAGTTGTTGGCTGCTCAGGGGGTTAAGGAAATTCTCCTAATTGCTCAGGATACTACCCGCTATGGGTTGGATTTTTATGATGAGTTGCGTTTACCTGGGTTAATACGCTTATTATCTGCGATCGAAGGTATTAAATGGATCAGGCTAATGTACTGTTATCCTGATCTATTTTCTGAGGAACTTATTGAGGTGATGAGTCAGGAACGCAAGGTTTGTCGTTATTTGGATCTTCCTTTGCAGCATGCTGATCCCAGAGTGTTGAGCGATATGAATCGGCGTGGAACAATTGACCAAGCTGAGAAGTTAATTTTTTCGTTACGCCAAATAATGCCTGATATTACAATCCGGACAACAATGATAACAGGATTTCCAGGTGAAACTGAAAAAGAGTTTAACAATCTTTTTAATTTTGTAAAACTTATCAAGTTTGAACGGTTTGGTATATTTGCTTATTCGCAGGAAGAAGGGACTCCTGCTGCCAGAAGAACCGATCAGGTTCCGCAGAAAGTCAAAGAAAAGAGAAGAGAACAATTGATGCTCTTACAGCAGGATATTGCTTTTGAATGTCAGCAACGACTGGTTGGTCAGATAAAAACGGTTATGTTAGAGCAAAAATTAGCGGATGGTCGATGGGTGGGTCGTACTGAAGCAGATGCTCCGGAAATTGATGGTCAAGTATATGTTGATACTCATAGAAAAGAATTTACTGTCGGCGATATGGTTCAGGTTTATATCCGGGAAGCGGATAGTTATGATTTATTAGGAGAGGTTGTTTCATGAATTTGCCCAATCGTCTAACAATAGCCCGGATATTTTTAATCCCTGTTTTTATGGCTTTTTTGTTATTGCAGGCGCCGAAAGGACATATACTTTTTCCTCATCAGGATCTAGTCGCAGCAGCAATTTTTATTTTAGCAGCTGCCACTGACGGGCTGGATGGGTATATTGCAAGAAAAAGACATCAAGTAACTAAATTGGGTAAATTTATGGACCCGCTAGCAGATAAGCTTTTAGTATCCGCGGCTTTGATATCTTTAGTAGAGCTTGGCAGTGTTCCTGCTTGGGTAGCCTGGACTATCATAGGTCGGGAATTCGCTGTTACCGGCTTGAGAGCGATTGTTGCTACTGAGGGAGTTGTTATTAGTGCCAGTAAACTGGGGAAAATTAAAACTGTTACCCAAGTAGTGGCAATTTCGGCAATTTTATTGCATGATTGGCCTTTTAACTTGATTGGTATTCCTATAGGACAACCGGTTTTATATGTTGCTTTATTTTTTACAATCATTTCCGGGCTTGATTACATATTAAAAACACGGAGATATTTACGTAAGTGAACTCGTTCAGCTTAAGCTGAACATGAAACTTCAGTGAGGAGGTCTAACCCCACCGAAGCAGGGTAGGGAGGACCCACTCCCACTTGAAGTGGGAGTTTTACGATTGATAAATAGTTAAATTAAGATACATTTTTTATTAGAATAAGTTTAATTAAAGTTGATTAAAGTTGATTAAGAGTTTCCCGGGGAAACTCTTTTATTGGTTTGCGAGGCATGTGGAGCCGGATACGGCAAACGTAAGTCCGGTTCTGTGAGAACAAAGAAAACAGGATTACTCACCCTGTTTTCTAGCTACTCGATTTTAAACTGTATGGATAAATTTACGCGTAAGTTATCAGCAGGTCACATGATATAATGTCGATATATGCAACTATAAATAATTTGGAGGAGAAACGATGACAAAACGGCGGATTACGCTGGTTGGCCTTGTCGCGTTCCTTGTGTTCGGCTTGCTTATGGGGGGACAAATCATATACAAAAAATTTTGGCTGGATGCGTCTATGTTACAAAAAAGTCAAGAGATTCCCGGTGTTTTATCGGCAAAAATTGTTGAAGTAAACGGACAACAGGAACTGGATGTAGAGACAGGAAAAATAATTGATTTACCTGCCACCAGTATGATGCTGGAAAAGTTAGCTGGAAAAATGCCAATTCGATATTTGGATCAGCGCAATGATGAATTGGAACAAATCCTAAAGCAAATGCAGTTTTCTTTACAGGAAAGTATTGTACGCGGTAATTTTACTGAAATGGAGCGTAACGTAAAAGTTATAGCCGATAATGCAGGTGTTCAAATTAATTTGAATATGGACAACAATAATATTTATCTGGTATTGAATAAAGGTGAAGCACAATTAGTTGCTGTTTTAGAGCGTAATGGACAGGCTAGGTTTTTAACCAGTAACAAAAATTTAGAAGGAGGGTGAGAAATGGATGTTAATTAACTTAGCAATTGGAACGGGAATAGGAATTTTTACCTACTTATTTGTCATGGGTTATAATGTAATGCCGTTAGGGTTACTTTTTGTTAGTATTTTTCTTGTATGGAAACTAATTATTCAGCGCCAATTAGTCAGAACAACAGGGAAAGGAGTAATATTTTCAAATTCTGCAATCCGGTTCGACGATATTGGTGGGCAAAATACCGCCAAGAAGGAACTGCAGGAAGCCTTGGACTTCTTGTGTTACTCTGAACGTATGAAAGTATTGGGTATTCGCCCCATGAAGGGCATTTTACTCTCGGGTCCTCCGGGAACCGGAAAAACACTTTTAGCCAAGGCGGCGGCATGTTATACAGATTCGGCTTTCATCTCAATTTCCGGAAGTGAATTTGTGGAAATGTACGCTGGTGTCGGGGCAGAAAGAGTACGCAATTTATTCCGCCGGGCTCGTGAAATGGCTGGAAAGGAAAAGAAAAACAGTGCTATAATTTTTATTGATGAAATGGATATTTTGGGAGTTAAGCGTGGGGGGAATGTATCTCACCACGAGTATGATCAAACCTTAAACCAGCTCTTAGTGGAAATGGACGGACTGGGGACTGATCAGGGCCCGCAAATTTTGGTTATTGCTGCGACCAACAGGGCTGAAGCCCTGGATCAGGCTTTGCTCAGACCAGGACGCTTTGACCGGCAAGTAAAAGTGGATTTGCCTGACAAAGGGGGGCGCCTGGCAATTTTAAATATTCATTTGAGAAATAAACCTTTGGCTAAAGATATTGACCTGGAAAGAATCGCCCAGGAAACCTTTGGTTTTTCCGGCGCTCACCTGGAGAATGTCACCAATGAAGTTGCTGTACTTGCTTTAAGGGAAAATGTCGATGAAATTACTGAGAAGCATCTACGTGAAGCTATTGATAAAGTTATGTTAGGAGAAAGACTTGATCGTAAGCCAAACCATGAGGAGTTGCACAGGATAGCCTTGCATGAAGGCGGTCATGCTTTACTTGCTGAACTTGTCAGTCCAAATTCAGTTGCTCATATATATATCCGTTCCGG
>JAQVLN010000184.1 GCA_028704155.1 Desulfitobacteriaceae bacterium | reverse complement strand
GATTAAGACACTAGCTCCAGTTTTTTTACTGTAATTACAAAGTAATTCTTCTCCGGCTTTTTTACTTTTGCCATAAGGATTATCTAATTCGGCTTGGATTGATGATGAAAACATCACGGGACAAGTATTATTAAACTTCTTCAACATATCAAGTAAATTTGATGTAAAACCAAAATTACCTTCCATAAACTCCGCTTGTTCTCCAGGACGATTTACCCCGGCAAGATGAAACACAAAATCAGCTTCTTGACAGTATTTATCTAGTAAAGCAGGATCTGTTTCCTTATTATATTCAAATATATCCGTATAACTTCTATTTTTTAGCTCAGCTATAAGATTTTTACCGATAAACCCTTTAGCACCAGTGACTAGTATCTTCATGATTATTTCCAACCTCTCAACTCATTTTGTACATAGTCGAGTTTTAATAACTTCTCTTTTATCTGTTCAATATTAAGTCTCTTTGTATTATCAGAGTTATACTCTACATTAGAAGATAATTTCTGATCCCCTTCTATAAAATACTTATCATAGTTAAGGTTTCTTTTATCAGCAGGTACTTTAAAGAAATCTCCTAGATCTTCTGCTTTGGGATATTCTTCTTTGGTAAGTAATGTTTCATATCTTTTCTCCCCATGACGGGTACCAATAATCTTTATTTCATTATTTGCATTGAATAATTCTTTAACCGCTTGTGCTAAATCTCTGATAGTAGATGCCGGTGATTTTTGAACCATAATATCTCCGGCTTCAGCATTTTGAAAAGCGAACACAACGAGCTCCACTGCTTCGTCTAAGCTCATTAGAAATCTTGTCATGTTAGGGTCTGTAACCGTTAAAGGTTGTCCGTTTTTTATTTGGTCAATAAATAGCGGAATAACTGATCCTCTAGAGGCCATCACATTCCCATAACGAGTTCCGCAAATAAGAGTTTTTTCCGGATCTACAGTTTTGGATTTGGCCACAAATACCTTTTCCATCATGGCTTTGGAAATTCCCATAGCATTAATTGGATACGCTGCTTTATCTGTGGAGAGACAGATGACTTTCTTTACCCCCATTTCTATCGCACCAGTAAGAACATTATCTGTTCCTAATACATTCGTCTTTACTGCTTCTAAAGGAAAGAACTCACATGAAGGTACTTGTTTAAGTGCTGCCGCATGAAAGATATAGTCAACACCGTACATGGCATTCTTAACACTAGCTATATCTCTGACATCACCTATGTAAAACTTAAGTTTATCATTTTGGTAATATCTTCTCATGTCATCCTGTTTCTTCTCATCTCTTGAAAAAATCCGAATTTCCTTTATATCCATATTTAAAAATTTTCTCATCACAGCATTTCCAAAAGAACCTGTACCACCTGTGATTAATAAAGTTCTATCTTTAAACATTATATTACGCCCCCAAACTAACTAAAACTTTTTCCAACTCCGCGATAAATTTATCTTTACTATAATTTTTACAATAAAATTCTCGAGCATTTAATCCCATCTGTTCTTTTTTATCACTATTGCAAAATTCTAATACTAAATCCGCTAATCCTTTATAGTCTTCAGCAGCACAACATAAACCGCATCCGGATTCCTCAATAACGTGCCTCGTTTCACCATTAATAGCTCCAAGAATAGGCTTGCTCGCCGCCATATAAGACTGAACCTTTCCAGGCAATGTATATGATATTATCTTGTTTCCCTTTAAGGTAATTAACATCGCATCTGCCATTCCATAAAAATGTGGCATCTCACTAACCGGTCGTCTCCCATAAAACTCAACATTTTGTAAACTCATTTCATTACTGATTCGCTTACACTCATCTAATTTTGACCCGTCCCCAACTATATGAAAAATAATATCAGCATGATTACGCAGTTCATTAGCTGCTTTAATTATCGTTTCTACACTCTGCATATCGCCAATATTACCGGCGAAAACAAAATTAAATTTATCATTTGCAGGTATAACCACACTTTGATTAAATATGTCTTCCGCATATTGTGGCAGATGATTTATTTTTTCTGTATCTATGCCAAGATTATTTTTAAAGTATTCTCGAAACATCCTAGAAGTAACTAAAATTACATCTGCCGAATTATAAATCCATTGGGACATTTTCAAAAACACCTTATAAACTATTGACCTTTCTTTGATTCCACCGGCAGTTAAACTGGCCGGCCATAAATCGAGGCAGTAAAACAATATCTTTTTATTATGCTTTTTTTTATAAACCATTGCCGGAATACCCATCATAACCGGTGAAAGCTGATTAACTAAAACAACATCAAGAATTTCCTTCATGAACATTGCTTTCAAGGATGCTGATATAGCAAAACTTAAATAATTTAAAAAAAGCCCTGGTTTGCTACTTCCCCGACCAATCTCAACGCTTCTTAATACTTTTACGCCGTTTATTACTTCCTCCCTCTTCTTCCCTTGTCGATAATCATCAAGAACTCGTCCCTCAGGATAATTAGGAAGACCCGTTAAAACAGTTACATCATGCCCATTGTTTACTAGTGTTTCGCATATATCGGAAATTCTA
>JAQVLN010000074.1 GCA_028704155.1 Desulfitobacteriaceae bacterium | reverse complement strand
GTAAGTAGCATGACAGACGTTATCAGAGCAATAATCCAGATCACGATAAAGGAGTATATGACCATTTGAAGACCTGTCTTTTGCAGTTGGATTATAAAAGCCCAAGCCTCAAAGGCGAGGATCACCAGTACAGCAATCGGATAAATCCGGCGATAGAATTTAGCCAGTCCGGTTTCGTAACGTGTGACCATAACATGGAGCCAGATCCCGCCAACGGCATATGCAGTTGCTATTCCGGACAGACGCATGAAAGATGATTTCATGCCACCCATAACCGTTTGGCCCGCCCAAATAAGCAGGACAACAGATAATATTAAAACAATTGGAATCATTATATATTCGAAGAGAATTTCAATGAAGCGGGGCTGCTTCTGGGCAATTTCGCGCTGTTCGTCAACCTTTCCCTTGCGGAAGTCTGGAAAATAACCGATAAAAATTGTAAAAGCCAGAAATCCGCTCAAGGTTGCGAGATACATATAGACTTTCTGGCTCATTCCCTGGTAAATCAGGGCTTGGATAGCACCCGCAACTCCGGAAGTTCCGCCCTCAATCACCAGACCATAGATCAGAGCAATAAAGAAAGCCTTTTGGGCCATGAAAAAGGAACGAGCAAAATCGGACTGGTCTTTTGGATAACCTGCCAGATAAATAAAAGCAAACAAACTAACCAATATACCCACTCCGACACGTGATATTGCTAATCCTGAGAGCATAGTATAACGGGATTCAGCAAAAACCGGAGTCTTTCCGCCAAACATATAGAGCAACAGGAAGGTTATAACCGCAGCAATGATACCAAGGATATTGGCAATCAGAACTGCCCTGGCCTTGTCGGAACGGCTTTGTGCCGCAGTAATCACTGCCAGACTAAATACAGCACCAAAAGCAAATGCCCAGTGCAGGCAGTTGAATAAGAAATTATAAGCCTCTTGTTGAGGCCAATCGAGTTGAATCCTGATCATCGTTACGATTGCGAATGCAAGCGCATTAATAATCGCAGCTGGAGAGGTCTTAAAGGCCTTAACTGCACCTTTAAAAACCTGCGAGACCGATCTTATAAAGACATTCATCTTACACACCTTTATTCATGCGATCCTGATTTTTGAAAGACGGTTCAGGATCCTTTGTCCTAATTATAGTTGATTACAAAAATAAATGGTATCTTAAGATTGTCATATTCCTTTATACCTCAATAAATGCACCTTATATTGGAATGATTAATAGTTATCATTGCAGTGTCCGCTTTAACTTTAGTACAATCTTCATTTGTAAAATATCTTTAATGTTTAGCAAATTAGTTTTTTAGGTAGTTTTCCATAATCGCCTTAGTTTCACCCAGACTGAAAGAAGCATATCTTCTCCGCTTTTTTTGATCCAACAATCGATAATGCCGCGAAAAAATATTTTGCTGAATACGATAACCGTCTTTTTCTAATATAACTTTCCACCATATTTCCCCTCCTAATGTCTGAGGGTAATTAACGTCTATATCTTTAAAAGCTACCGCTTTTATGATATCTGACAATTCTCCTCCCATTGTATCTTGCAAAATACTGCTGTCAGAAAAAATACTTGCCAAGGCTACTGAACCAGTCCAGCCCAAACTCTTTCTATCTTTTTCTACCTCAATCAATGTTTTTTTGGAGATTCCAAGAATTAGTGCCATTTTATCTTGGGTCAATCCATATTCCGTCCTAATAAGCTTCGTTTTTTGATCCATAACTTTAATAAAATCTTCTCTATTCATTTTTTGTCCTTTCATCAGAAAGACTAGTTAGATTAAATTATATTATTTTATAGTGTAAGATTATACTATAATTATCTGGTTTTCAATATCTATTTTGGCGAACCAGCTATGCATTTGACTGTTTTTATAATTTATTATCCTTTTTGGGAAATAAGGAATTAATATCCTCCTTTATAGAGTTTCTCATTACTATTTGGGTTTCACTGAAAAACAATTGAATTGTTTTTTTTAGGAATGATTTGGTTTGAGGGTTCATATTTTTTAAAGTTTTAATCATGGTATAAGCAGTTGTTAACTTTTCCTTCGACAATTCGCTTACCGACAATGCACCGGTCGCCTGTATAATCGAAAACATGGCTTCGACAAATTGAGCTCTTTGTTCAATAGATAATTGATCCAACCATAGCCTCACGGTTTTACTAAAATTTTGACTTGATTTGGTTAATCCTTTCTCATAGACAAAATGAGTGCCGCTTACTTTCCAGGAAAATGGATTATGCTGCATAATACCAGGTGCATCACTGCTAATTACTCTGTACTCCTCACCATGCTCCAGCAACATACCCACAATTGAGGATTTTGGCAAAAATGTCTTGATTCGATCGACTATACGTTGATAACCTTCGCTCTGCAGCATTTTTGTTTGAAACCCTGGCCCATCATAATTAAATACTCCAATTGTTCTCTTCCTATGGCCGGCGGTTGCATGTGCCGCCGAATAAACAGCAAGATTTCCGCCTTTTGAATGACCCCCCAAATAAAAATTCCCTTTATATTTCGAAAATATATTATGCGTATAAGTTTTTGCATTTCGCTGTGCTTGTACTTCATCTGTAAAACTCATCTGAAAATCCTCTTTCCAACCGGCAAGCGAGTAATCGGTACCACGAAAAGCAATAAAGTGTTGTTTAGCATTTATAGAAAATACAGCAGCTGAGAACTGCATTGACTGCTCATGATTAACTTGATTCACGTAACAGGAAATCTCAACATCCCGAAAACGCTCAGACTGAGCAGTTCTCTGCAAGAATTCCGGGATTTTACCAAAGAATGGGTCGCTGTTATGGCTGGAAGGTTTATTTCTTAATTGTTCTGCCACTTTTGATAATGGAATCGAACCGCTCTTGGCTTCTGATGGAACTATTCCATCAAATTCCAAATAAACCAGGACCGACATAATTAAGCTATCAACTTCATTAAATTTGTCACGTATAAAACTTAGGTCTCCACGCCACTCCAGATAATCGAATATATTTTGCATAACGTTTTCTCTCCATAACTTTAATCACAAAAATCAGCCCTATGGGGCCAGTACAAATCGATTATTATAAATTTTTGTCGACTATTTCGGTTTTTTTCCGTCTACCATATACTATCCAACCAAACAGCATTGCACTCGCAATAAAAAAAACCGGATGAATACTAGTAAAATAAATTAATGCTGCAGTTACGGCCGCAATTCCCCACGAACTTAAGGCCGAAAATGACTTCCTGCCCATTTCAAATGCTGTTTGGGCTATGAGGACTACTACTACGGGACGCACAGCTTTAAGCATTGCTTTGAGTTCCGGGGAATCGGAGTATTTCATAATAATATTACTTAACAAAATAACGATGATCAAAGTAGGTACAACTGTTCCTATCAAGGCAACTACAACTCCAGGCCAACCGGCTTGTTTATAGCCAATATGTGAGGCCATTTTTGTGGCAATTGGTCCGGGTAATGCGTTACTGATTGCTAAGGCATCAGCAAACTCTTGTTCATCCATCCAGTGATAACGGTCTACTGCTTCGGCTTTAATCAGGGGCACAACCGCGGGCCCTCCGCCAAAACCAAGATTGGAAGCACGAACAAAGGCAATGAATACATCCCAAAGTTTTTTAAACAAGAGAATCAACTCCTATATTATATTAGAAAAATAATCATATTGGCTCCATGCAGTTTTTTTCAACGGAAAACCAAAAAACCAAATGCCATCGATATTACTATAAGCAAAGCAGGATGCAGCTTAAACCAGTTAAGCGTAACCAATGCAACTAAAGCAATACCCCAGGTAGTTAGATTGGGAAAAGAGTCTTTGCCCATATCAAAAGCAGTCTGAGCAATTAAGATCACAATAACCGGACGGACTCCCTTGAGCATTCCTTTTAAGATGGGAGAATCTGAATATTTAATTAAAAAAGCAGTCAAAAAGATCACAGCGATAACTGTAGGTAAAATCGTACCAATCAATGCAGATAAAGAACCTGACCATCCGGCTATTTGATAACCTATATATCCGGCTAATTTTGTGGCAATTGGTCCAGGCAAAACATTCACTACTGCGAGCGCATCGGCAAATTGAGCGTCCGTCATCCATTGATATCTCTCGACAGCTTCAATTTTTATAAGAGGAATAACTGCCGGCCCTCCGCCAAAGCCAAAATTACTAGCCCTGGCGAAAGCAATAAGCAAATCCCAGAGTTGTATAAACATGAATTCATCCCCTATTTTTATTTCCGCAAAGAAATTCTTTTTTTATTACTAAAATCCTCCTGAACCGCAGCAAAAAAAGTATAAAAAAGACGCGCTTATTCAGTATCGGTAAGCGTATCCAGTGAAATTCCCGAAATAAAAAAGCACAGATTTATTTTATCTGCGACCATTAACAGCACTTTGTATCAAGCCAAATCTTAACTTTTGTATCAACACTGAATAAACAGAATCGAGCATTCAGTTTTTATTATCTTAAAATATTAATTAAATCTAAAGGATGATCCAGCATATACTTTGCCCCGCTTGCAATTAATTCCTCTTTTGTTCGGAACCCCCAGGATGCCCCAACAGCATACATACCGGCACTGTTTGCTGTTTGCATATCTACATCTGTATCGCCCACATAAATTAATTCATCAGGACTTATTCCTGCTTTTTGGCCTATTAACAAAGCACCATAAGGATTTGGCTTTCTTGGTACTTTAGAACTAAAGCCGAGCACTGCTTCAAAATTCCAATCAGAAAGCAAGGCTGTTACAATTTTCCTTGTTAATTCATCAATCTTATTAGAAAATACAGCCAATTTCAGGTTATATGAAGTAAGTTTATTCAAAAGCTCAGCAATTCCATTATAAGGCCGCGTTTTATTTAGACAGTTTTTATGATATTCTACTATCATTTCGCTATAATATTTTATAATTAATTCTTCCCTTCTTGATGATTCCGGTAACGCCTCATGCATCAAATTTTTCATCCCATTCCCAATGAAGTACCTGTAAGCCGGAAGATCATGAGGAGGAAAACCATATCTTTGGAGAACAATATTCATCGAATCAGCTATATCTTCAAGTGAATTTACCAGAGTCCCGTCTAAATCAAAAATAACTCCTTTGTACCCCATAACAATAATACCTTCCTTTCGAAAATCGTTTGATACTCCCTGTAAAGAAAACTTGGCTTTTACCAAGCCTTTAAGCAGCCGCTTCATTCGCCATTCCTGGCTTCAGCGACTCCTGATCATCTGCAGCCGGCGCAGGCAAAAGTCTTAGTTGCACTGACCTGCTAAAAGTATTGTTCTCAGGCTGGCGACAGTATCTGCCATATGGGTGGGATCTTCATCTTTCATTTCCTTGCGTGTGCCATATCCATACAGTACTCCTATGGAATCAATTCCTGTTTCCCTGGCTCCGATAATATCATATTTTCTATCCCCGATCATTACTACATTTGAGCCAGGGTTAAACTCACATTCTTTTAAGGCATAAGAAATAACCTCGCTTTTTTCAGTACGTGTCCCGTCCAAATTACTCCCTGCAGCAAATTGAAAATACCTGGTTAAACGAAAATAATCCAGGACCTTTCTGGCAAAAACCATAGGTTTTAAAGTAGCAAGGACTAATTTTTTACCACTGTCAGATAATTCTTCCAGTAATTCAGGTATGGATAAGTAAACTTGATTTTCAAAAATCCCTTTTTCTGCAAAATATTCTCTATACTTTGCTACCGCAAGCCTGGCTTTATCTTCATCAAAATAATAATGTTTCCTAAACGATTCGATAAGCGGAGGACCAATGAATTCTGTCAAACGGTTTTCATCGGTTTCAATAATACCAAAATGTTTTAAAGAATACTGAATTGAGTTAATAATACCGAGCTTGGGATCGGTAAGTGTACCATCCAAATCAAACAGGAGAATATCATAGTTTTTCATCATAACTTTTAAGAATTCCTCCTCAAATTACCTTGATCCATTTTTCTGAGGATCACCATTTTAAACAGCCTTTGATCAGATTCGTATTTCCTTTATAGAACTAGGAGCCTGTTGCAAAAGTAGTTTCACTGAAAGTTGATGTCCGTATTTAGTACAAATGGCATATTTATAACACTATATATTGTGGCTTTTAAGACGTGCAAAATTGATTTCTGGTGTTATGAAACAGGCTCCTAGAATTTAGTAAAAATAATCAAGAGGACTATCAGGGATAGCAACTCAATACATTCATTAGTTGCTCCAAGGGTATCCCCTGTTATTCCTCCGATTTTTTTGGAAGAATAAAGTTGCAGGAGTACAGTACCGAGAAATACAATTCCTAGCAGGATAATCCCTTTGAGGTTTAGGAAAAACAGGGATATGCTTACCACAGTTACCGAGTTGAAGAACAATTCCCAATAACCGACTTGGGAAGTGAAATTAGCCACACCTCCGCCGTTACGGGCATAGGGATAAAGAGCTGCCCCATATACTAGTGACCAGCGGCCTAGGGAGAGTGCCAACATAAATGCAATACCCTGCATTCCTTGTGGCATATGTCCCAGCAAAACCAATTTCCCTGTAACAATCAGGATGCCAGCCATAACTCCGTGTGATCCTACCAGGCTGTCCCGCATAATTTCGAGCATTCGATCCCGTGATCTGCCACTGAAAAAGCCGTCTACCGTATCCATTAAACCATCACCATGCAGATTCCCAGTGATAAAAATCAGGAATGCCAAGGTAAAAAAATTGCTTACAGGCAAAGCAAAAACCAGGGAAACCACGGCGTGAACCCCCGCCCCCAGGGCGCCCAGAAGCAAGCCTACCAAAGCAAACCAGGACATGGAACGGGCCATTTTCTTATCATCGACCTCACCCTTAACTGTTACCGGTAATCTTGTGAGAAATTGTACTGCCAGTAATAATTCCAAAATCGCAACATCTCCCTTTTCCAAAATTGATTATTTTTAAACTATTCACTGCACTCTATTATAATAAATTTTAGAGCAGATGACGCTGGTATTTAGGTATCGGCCATTTTTTTCATGGCACTGTATCCGCTGCATGACTTTATAAAATTATTATAAAATTAAACTTATTATTATTATAATCATGCAGGAATCATGCAATTAATGAAGAATAATTAAAAAAAGGGAGAGGGGTTGAAGTGATGGATCGTAAAATCTTTTTCAAGTTAAGCTATGGCCTATATGTAATTGGTTCTCATAAAGAAGGAGCTTTTAACGGGCAAATTGCCAACACGGTTTTTCAGATCTCTTCAGAACCCGCCACAATTGCCGTAAGTCTTAACAAAAACAACCTTACGAATGAATTTGTTAAAACAAGCAAAGTTTTTTCTGTATCCGTTTTACCAAAATCAACTGATCTAGCTTTTATCGGTCATTTTGGATTCAAGTCAGGCAGAGATATTGATAAATATAAAACAATATCAAACAAAAGAGGAATAACAGGGGCTCCGGTACTTTTAGAAAAAAGCATAGGTTATCTGGAAGCAGAAGTAATCAACAGTATAGATTCAGAAACACATACAGTATTTATAGGAAAAGTAATAAATAGCGAAGTATTTAATGATGATGAACCAATGACCTATGCCTATTACCATCAAATAAAACGAGATTCTGCACCTCCACCAGCCCCTATTAAGGAACAAATAAGAGAAGATCAAGGGATGAGGAAATTTCAATGTACAGTTTGCGGATATATATATGACCCTTTCCTGGGTGATCCCGATTCCGGCATTGCCCCAGGCATAGCCTTTGAAAATATTCCGGAAACTTGGGTTTGTCCGGTTTGTGGTGTAACTAAGGATCAATTTAAAGCTCTTGAATAATATTTGATTATTCAGGACTTTGCAATTGAATACATTCCTGATTACTATCAAAACAAACAGTATAAGAATTTGAGGAGGGATCATATTGACAAACATGAATGATTTATACAAATGCAGTATTTGTGGAAATGTGGCGGAAATCGTTCATCCGGGCGCTCAGAACTTGGTTTGTTGCAATAAAACTATGGAGAAATTAGATCCCAAAACAGAAGATATAGGGAAAGAAAAACATGTACCCATCATTGAACAATCCGGCCCAGGAATCCTGGTTAAAGTAGGCAGCATTGATCACCCGATGGAAGAAAAACACTACATTAAGTTTATAGAAGTGCTGACAAAAAAACAGGTGCTTCGGGCTGAATTAGTTATTGGACAGAGACCTGTTGCGGAATTTTTGGTTAAACCAGAAGATATTTTAACAGTAAGATCATACTGTAACCTGCATGATTTATGGCAAAATAAATAACTGTATCGGGAGGTATAACATGAAAGATCTTAAAGGAACTAAAACCGAAAAGAATTTAATGGAAGCTTTTGCGGGAGAATCTCAAGCCCGCAATAAATATACCTACTTTGCCTCTGCAGCCAAGAAAGCGGGTTATGAACAAATTTCCGCACTTTTTCAGGAAACTGCAGATAATGAAAAAGAACATGCCAAGTTATGGTTAAAACAACTAAACGGTATTGGAAATACAATTGCTAATTTAAAAACTGCGGCTGCAGGAGAAAATAGTGAATGGACTGAAATGTATCCAAGAATGGCCAAAGAGGCTAGAGAAGAAGGATTTGAGGATATAGCTCAACTTTTTGAGGGTGTAATGAGAATCGAAAAGGAGCATGAACAAAGATATTTGCAGCTACTACAAAATGCTCAGGAAAATAAAGTTTTTAATAAGGATACTAAGGTATTATGGAAATGCCGGAACTGCGGCCATATTCACGAAGGACCGAATGCGCCTGAAGAATGCCCAGTTTGTGCCCATCCCAAAGCTTATTTTGAATTACTCAGTAAGAATTATTAACCTTAACTTAATAAATAAAATTCACTCTAAATGAACCGGACCGGCCGTTCTTAATTGTGGCCGGTCCTTAATATTCTTTTCTAGGATCAACAGGCGCTCTATTCTCATCAAGAACCGGATCTTTGCTTTGGTCTGCACTTAAGCATTTTCTTCAGAAATCGTAAATTTCCAGCCACAGAAAAACTCAGGAGGATGAGGATCCGGCGGACAGGCAATACAACGGGTTTTGATACGGGGATCAATAGTTGAGGCAAAAAAAGAATATTCTGCTTCTCCCACAGGTTTACAGGGGAAATTAGTTAGTTTTTTCCGTTGGCGGGCTGTTTGTACACGGCAATTATTCATATGTAAAATTACGGTATTTTTATCAGGACGTAAAACTTCTTGTTGATTTAAAAATGCATAAAGCCTAAACTCTAAAGCTCTTGCCAAAGCATCCAAGCCACCTCCCACAGGCAACTCAAGAAATTTCATGATTCGTTTTGCCTCTATTACAGAAAATTTTGAGATAGCATCAATATCATGGACAATAGCATCTTCAATCCCATGTTCTTTTTCAATAGAAAGAAACCATAAACCATCATGTGCAACCCAGCGTTTGGCGAAATTTTCAAGCAAAGAAATAGCCTGTTCCCGGGTTAAGTCATTCTTGGTATTAAGCATTATATACCTCCCTAAAGTGAGTACTGCCATAAGCAACCCTGTTGCCGGGCTTAAACAAAAAGAAAACATGCCGGCTCCAACATTTCCTTTAGAAAGTTCCTGCGAATATTATTTTTTTTATGAGTATTTCAAATAAATAGTAAACTATGATTAATTCAACCATACCTGCTATTACCCATACTGTCAAGTCTGTCGAGGGTGTTTCCGCCGATGATAAAAGAGCCCTTTGACTTAAATAACTTAATACCCGATAGTACAGGAAGTCTTCTCCTAAAACTATCCCTTCTCGATAATTAAATATTATCCAAAATACTATAAAAAAAGAACCACGGAGAGAAGCAATCTCCGAGGCCATAAATAGGGAGGATTAATTCCTAAAACCGAAGGCTAATTACTAATAGCTACGTGCATACACCAACCCCTTTTTCCATTCTTCGATTATTTTGGGCAATTTATACTCAAAATAATCTCACCAAAATAAAATTAAAATATTATTTTGACGATATAGATAACATTGCAAACAGCGTGCCAAGTAGACAATTCTTTTAGTTTTTTTTAAAATATTCAAATATCATATAAACTTTCGCACTACCAGAAACTCTTGATAATAAAAAAGAACCCCGGATACATAATAATCCAAGGCCTTAATAGGAGGATAATATTTAAAACTGAAGACCACTAATTACTATTTTCGTGCATAAATCAACCCCTTTATCGATTCATCTTTTACTTTTGTGACTGATAAAATAAAATCAACAGATTTCGCTAATAATCATGAACAGTATTTACCACAATATGCCTCTCCTATATGATTGAACTGGAAAAAACAAATTGGCAGGAGAGGATCAAATGAAACTTACGGAAAGGTGGAATATGTATTCAGAAATACAGCGA
>JAQVLN010000073.1 GCA_028704155.1 Desulfitobacteriaceae bacterium | reverse complement strand
GTGATTTTATTTTATCACACGTTCTGAGTGTCTATAAAATCGCGGTAAGGTCAGGTGTTGTGGAGGATAGTCTGCGCGAAGGCATGTTAAAGTTTGTTCTCAAAGGCAAAAGGCTCAAAGGGAAGTGGGTTTTAATACGACTAAAATCCATTGAGGGCAAAACCAAGAACAACTGGCTTTTAGTAAAAGAAAGAGATGAGCATGCCAGGACCGGCAATAATGGGATTTCAGATTTTATCACCAGCATCCGAACCGGACGCACCATGCCTCAAATCGAAGAAGGAAAGGACAAGATCAGCACGAGTAACCCCTTTGTCCGGACTGACGTGCAGCTTGCCAAATTGGTTAAAACAGTTCCTGAACAGGACGATTGGCTTTATGAGTTAAAGTACGATGGGTACAGAATCCTTGCGTATGTAGAAGGCAACAGTGTACGGCTAATCACCCGAAACGGCAATGATTATACAAGTCAATTCCGGGAGGTTGCCAATTCTCTGCTTGATCTGGCCGCCGGCAGATCAATGATTCTAGGAGCCTGTTTCATAACACCAGAAATCAATTTTGCACGTCTTAAAAGCCACAATATATAGTGTTATAAATATGCCATTTGTACTAAATACGGACATCAACTTTCAGTGAAACTACTTTTGCAACAGGCTCCTAGTAAGTAAGGAGAAAAAGTTGTGAAGATATTTTGGAGTTATATCAAGGAAATCTTCGGTTTAGCCCGAGGAAAGATCATCCTTAACCTATCTCTAATGGTAGTTTTGGGCACCATAGAAGGGATTGGCATCCTGCTTTTAATACCACTTCTGCATTTTGCCGGTATTGGAGAGATGCCACCGGGAACACAGGAGATTCAGGCTGCGGGGAATATCTTTAGCCACATGATTCCGGCCCTTAGCCTGCCGGTGGTCCTGATTATTTATACCGGGTTGATTTTTATGCAAAGCGGGCTTCACCGTTATCAGTCCAACCTGAGCGTTCAGATTCAGCAATCTTTTCACAGCTTCTTAAGTGTCCGGCTTTTTCAAGGGTTGGCTTATGCCAAATGGTCTTTTTTAGCATCCAGAAAAAAGTCTGATTTTACTACCCTTTTTTTCTCAGAACTGGGCCGGGTGACCGGGGGAACTCAATTTCTCTTTCAGTTAGCGGCTACGGTGATAGTATCTATGATTCAAATAGGCATTGTTTTTCTGTTATCACCCATACTTACCTTGGTAGTGATCGGGGGAGGGTTGCTTTTCTTTATTTTTATGCAGTCTTATGTACGCCAAGTGAAATAGATGGGTGTCGCTTTGTCTAACCATAACCGGGATCTTTTTTTGCCCTTACTGAGCATTTAAACGGCATTAAGGAAGTAAAAAGCTGCGGCATGGAACAAATGCATATTGCTGAGTTCAAAGAATTAAGGGAAAAGATTAAAGATAATTTTGTCCGGTTTAACCGAGTGCAAACTGGAACCCAGATGCTTTATAAGGTTGGCGCAGCAGTGTTTATCAGCATCTTTTTTTACGGCATGGTCAATTTTATTCACACTCAACCGCAGGAAATCCTGTTAATTATTGTAATTTTTGCCCGGCTCTGGCCGAGATTTTCCTCTTTTCAAGGGGGACTGCAGCAAGTTGCCATGATGTTGCCTGCTTTTTATTCCGTGATGGATTTTGAAAGACAATGTATGAAGGAAAGGGAGATTTTCCCTGAAAAGGAAAATAGTTTTGAGAAATATCCTTTAAATCCCAAGGGGCTGCAGAAAGGGATAGAATTTAAACATGTTTTCTATAGTTACAATCTGGAACAAGGAAATTATGCGGTGCGGAATTTAACATTTGATATTCCAGCAGGAAGTACTACTGCCCTGGTGGGGGTATCCGGCTCAGGAAAAAGCACGGTAGCAGATTTAATCACCGGCATGCTTACACCCCAAGAAGGATTAATCTTAATTGATGGGGTATCTTTGGCCGAGCTGGATATTCATTTGTGGAGAAAAAACATCGGTTATGTTCCCCAAGACGCTTTTTTATTCAATGCCTCCATTCAGAATAATATGCTTTGGTCCTGTCCGCAAGCAGAAGAAAAAGAAATCTGGCAGGCCCTAAAATTAGCGGCGGTAGATGATTTTGTAACCGGGTTACCGGGACGCCTGGATACTGTAGTTGGGGACAGAGGAGTACGCCTGTCCGGGGGAGAAAGGCAGCGCATTGTTTTGGCCAGAGCTTTATTGAGAAAACCATCCTTACTGATTCTGGATGAAGCAACCAGTTCCTTGGACCGGGAGAATGAAAAGCGGATCCAGAAAGCCATCGAAAGCCTGCGGGGAAGGCTATCCATTTTGATTATTACCCACCGATTTTCTACCATTAGGAATACGGACCGGATTGTTGTTCTGGAAAAAGGAACTAAAATTAACCCCCCGTAATAAACAAACCCCGGCAACTTACCGAGGTTTGTCTATCATAAATTAACCGTTTAAAATTCAGCCAACTTTCTTTATCAAAAAATAACACCTAAAGCAATCAAAATTAAGACTGCAATTGAAATAATGCCTACCCCAACGCAACAACCGGTAACCGGAGCAGGGGCAACTCCATAGCCACAACCGTGGCCTGCACTGTATCCATAAGCACCATAGTACATTCTATTTCCTCCTTCTTTTATACACAAGAGATATTTGCATTGGGATTAAAAAACAATACCCATAGCAATAAGCAAGAGAATAATTACTACAACGATAGCAATTCCTGCGCCCCAACCTGTACCACAACCAGCAGCTCCACCAAATGCCATTACAATTCCTCCTTAGTATTTAGTTTCAAGTTTTCACTTGACATTACATATTATGGAATTATATTTGATTTGCTACCAGTTCTAATCATTTTATGCAAATCTATCCTATTTCCGGAGTGGTTCGTAAAGAAAATGGATTGGTATAGATCCCGGTATATTATCCATACTATTTTGATAGAGATATATTTTGATCGAAAGATTTCTATGGAGATTAAAATCATGGAGGCAGGCATGAAAGATAGAATAAGATTCAGATTAAAGGAATTTTATATTTTGGAGAAGTTCCAAGTCAAATATTATGAGTCTCAATTATCCACTGCCGAGAGTAAATATTATCGTAAAGCCTTTGAAAAAATGATGGAAATTGAACAGGGACATGTGGATTTTTTCGTCCAAGAGTTAAACTCAAGAAATATAGATATTCCTGCTGTTACAGGCACTCTAGCCGATATGGCCGGCAATTTTCTTGGTGAATCGGTCGAATTGACCGGTCCGTCCAAGGCCTGTACACTTGGTGCAGCCTTGGAAAACAGGGCTATAGAAATGTATCAAAGCTTTACGATGGAAGCTAAAAACGATGCCTGTCTTCAAGACAAGCTTATGGAATTTTGTCTTGAAGAAGAATTCCATTCACTTTGGCTACAAAATTACGCTTGGAAACTGGACAACAAAACAAAGTAAAAATCGATAAGTAAATAACTTTAAGATCAAGGGTGGCTCCAAAATATCAATAGCTATTTCATATGGAAGGAGCAAAGATAAGCACGTTCAGCAGGTTCCTGATCCTCCGTTGAGTATAACCCAGAAGTGATTATTTCAAGGTTAATGCATATAGTTTAAACAACGGGGGTTATCAAATGCACTTATTTGTTTTTTCCAGGAAACCAGTCCTATATCTGCTCATGTTCCTGCTTGTCATTTGCTTTTGGGGATTTTTACATTACCAGTATTTGAGCATCCCATCTTTGGTTAAAGATCCGGAAACTTATTATATTGTGCGAACTCAGGAAAAAGTAACTGCCCTAACCTTTGATGACGGGCCTGATCCGCTCTATACCGGAACAATCCTGGATATTCTTCAGACCAAAAACATCAAGGCAACCTTTTTTATCCTGGGGCAAAACGCCAAACAAAACCCGGACCTTATGAAACGAATCTTAAATGAAGGACACGAAATCGGGAATCATGGCTATTCTCACAGTTACATACCCAATAAATTTATCGATGAACTAATCGATACCGATAAAACTATTTTTCAGTCATTAAACCAACAAACTCTTTATTACCGCCCCCCCGGAGGTATAATTACCAAATCTATCGTGAAAGAAGTTACTGCCAATGGCCAGATACTAACCTTGTGGAGTGTAGATAGCAAGGATTGGCAGAACCCCGGCCCCAAACAAATCGAACAGAATGTAGTCAAAAACATTTTTCCCGGTTCCATAATCCTGCTGCATGATGGCGGGGAAAAAAGGGAACAAACAATTCAGGCCTTAACAGAAATCATTGAAAAACTTCAGCAGCAAGGTTATCGTTTCGTTACCCTCTCCGATCTCAAACAATACGATGCTGATATTACAGTCCAAAAAAATATTCCCCCAGCCTGACTTATTAGCCATTACGATGTATATTTCTATTTCCAGCAAGAAATACTACTTAATAATATTTAAAGAAACTGCTTCGAAGGAGCTTGTCATGAAATTGGATAAACCACTAGTGGCAGCATTATTTGGCATTTTATCAACATTTCCATACGAACTTTCTTCCAGGATATTGTTGTTATTCGGAATCGGCAAGTACAGTGAATATCAGTTATCGAGCTTGGTCATTACCCTGGACAGGCCAACAGCAATATTAGGTTTCTTTATAAGCTCAATTTTGGGCAGTACCAGTGCCCTGCTTTTTTATTATATACTTGGCAGAGTTCGATCTGACTATTTGATTATCAAAGGTATTGCAGTTGGTTTAATCTCCTTTTTATTCTTGGAAACAGTTTTTTCGGCAGTTATTGAGGGCCCCGGATTAATTCCCTTCAGACCAATAAGTGACCACTATTTACACTTATTTGGTGCTGCTGTTTTTGGGTTAACCTTGGGACTGCTCTTCAAAAGCTATTTATACAAAGAAGCAGACTAGCCCTTGAATAAAGAATATCCATAACAGCCCAGACCTGGTCAGGGCCTTCACCAAAGTTGAGTTAGATCTGGGAACCTATGGAAAAGACGGGCTCGATTTAATGATTGCTAATCGCTGGATGAAAGAGCTTGGTCTGGCATAATTTACTATGTCAGTATACTTGTAATATGGTTGAGTTTCTGCTACAATATAAATAAGCACTATTCCTCAAGCGAATCTGGTTGAAAAGCTTTCGTAAGACCTAATGTCACTTGGTTTTCCGGTGGTAGTTAATCAGTCTCCAGTCAGGATAGAGTGTTTTTTATTTTCTCAGTTTAGCTGTTTAAATCACTTGTGGAGTCTATTCAGTTCCCCAACTTTAATTGAGCAGATTTTTGGGATATCGTAGTCGTATATTCGGGAGAATCTTCGTTAACAATTTCCAGTAAACTAAATTAGTCGTTAAATCATTTTAGGTATTGCTTAAGGAATGGTTGCTTAAAGGGACTATGTTCACACATAGTCCCTTAGTTTCTTGGGTTCTGCGGTGACTAAATTTCAGCAATTTCTGAGTTACAATCTCTTTCACTATGACTAGGGCAAAGCAAAAAGTTCTAACCAGACATAGACTTTTTCCTATAATAAGTGTACAATTATAAATTGTATTATAGTATTTATTTTAAAGAGAAAGGAGGACTTGAATGATAACTATCAAACTTTCAACAATTGAGGCCATTTTGGAATCAATTGGTCTGGAATCTATTATTCCGGATAAGGCTTCTAATACTGACTTAATCAAATTCCAAGAATAAGTATTCAGAAAGGGTGCTTTGATTTTGGCTTGTGATTCAAAAAGTATGAAAAACTAAAACGAGTTTCTTAATTCCAAGGGGATTGAGAAACTCGTTTTAGTTTTAAATAAGCGCGTGATAATACTCTTAATCCTGCACATATCTTAAAGCCAAACTGTTATTTTCGGAATATTTGAGCCAAAAAAATTGGATAGTATATGATTTCTAGCCATAACACACCAGACTATTATTACTTTTTCAGTGCAAAATACTCATAAACGTGAAAGGAGGTGTAAATTTAATGATAGATGAAAAGAATGCCAAACAAATCGTAAATGAACCTTCTTCTTTTTTTGTTTCGACAATCTCGAAAAAATCTAAACACAAACCTTCCAAAGGTGTCAAGAAAGGAAGCCATCCTAATACTCCATAATTATATCCGGATAATCTACGGGGGTAACTGTTACGGCAGTTACCCCCGTAGATTAATATGGAATATTGTGGTGGTTCTTGAATTAAGGGTAGGCTTAAATCCATTGGAAATGATTACCTCCTTCTCACAGTTGACTTTTATGTTATAATTTTTTTAAAATTTATCTTTAATAAAATTTTTAACTTTACTATTTTTAGGAGGGAAAAATGAAAAAAAAGCTAATTACCAGGTCAATTTTTCTAATCATTATGTTTAATCTTTTCTGGATGCAGACCCTTAGTATCAACATTGAAAAAGTCGATGCCGCAACAACTATAATTGCCAATCCTTATAATAACCAACTGGCAGTTAATACAAAAGCGGACAAAATCATTCAAACCGCAAAATACCTAATCGGCAAAGCTACATACGCTGCAAGCAGCGCTGAGATAAGAACAACATATCCTTATAAATTCAGATGTGCATCCTTCATAAATTATATATTTAAATATAATGGCGTAGATTTGGCAACATCAAATGAAAACAATATGATCCAGCAAGGCTATTATGTTCCGAAGGACCAATTGCAAAAAGGTGACCTTGTCTTCTTCGACAGTACTCCTGCAGATAATGATCCAACCAATCATGTTGGTTTATATATTGGGGATAATAAAATCATTCATATGGCCAACAGTAAACAGAATGTCGTTATCTCCGATTTAAACAGTACATCATACTATAGAAATTATTATGTTGGAGCACGCAGAATTCTGCCCAGTCTTCTATCAGCAAACCCGGCTACAAAAGGCGATAAAATAGCAGCTACAGCTTTTGATTTAATAGATAAAGCTACCATTAGTTCAACTACCAACAGCATCACTTCTCTGACATTTACAAATGGCGGCTTTATTAATTATGTCTTTATGAAAAACGGCATTAATCCAGGTACTAAAAGTATAAAGGAACAAATGAAACTCGGTAAGTTTGTTTCTAAGAACAACCTGCAAAAAGGCGCAGTTTAATAGGGAAACTTATTGAACCATACCCTAAACCGATACGGAAAAGCAAGAGAGAGGCGTTGTCCCGCAAGGGATAGCGCCTCTCTCTTAGCTAATCTTTTTTCGATAGTTCTTTGAATGTACCAAGGATTTCCTCATAAGCATTCTGCAGTAATCTCTCCACAAAGGCATCTCATACCCATTACACGCTTTAACCACCAGTAACGCACAAGCGGTCTTCGAATATTCCACATTATATTTCATCAGATCCACTAGATTCATATTCTGGAAAATGTATGAATCTAGGTATAATAAAATTTAGAAAATAGGCCTTCAAAATTAAAAGCGAGGTGACAGAATGATTTTCATAACAGGTGATACGCACGGTGATTTACGCAATGGATATTAACAGGAACATATTAACTTGTAAATAACGTTGCATTAGCATATATTCAAATGGAAATTTATAGTTCGATAACCCTTTGTACTTTATCTTTAATTTTTTGATCATGTGTCACTATAATGATGGTTTTACCTTCGGCGTTCAACGAAAACAGAATATCCATTATTATTTGAGCGTTTTTGGTGTCCAGGGATCCTGTTGGTTCGTCAGCTAAAATGATCTCACATTTTTTAAGAAATAAACGAGCCAACGCTACACGCTGCTGCTCTCCACCGGATAGGGTATAAACTTTACTATTCAGTTTGCTTTCTAAGCCAACTCTTGCCAGCACTTCTTCAATCGTATAATTCGTGCGACTGTCCTTCCTGATCAACTCGAGGTTCTGTTTAACGGTTTTATTCTCAATCAGCGCAAAATTTTGAAATAGAAAACCTACTACTGAGCGAAAATACTCCAATTTTTGCTTGTTTGTCGTGTACTCGATTCCGTTAATTCTTAAACTTCCGGCGTCAATCGGCTCGATTAAGCCAATCATATTTAATAATGTGGTCTTTCCTGTTCCGCTGGCACCGGAAAAGCATACGAATTCTTGATCCTTGATAAGAAAATTATAATCTTGAAATAAAGTCAGATCATCAAATTTTTTAGTGATATTAATTCCTTCAATCATAATACCCTTCCTTTTAGAATGGCTGGTACATTGGCTTTTTCCATAGCACCTGCCTTTTTAGCAATAAATACTAACTCAACCGCCAGCAAAATTAGCCCTCCCCAGATGAGATTAGCACCCTCGGCAATACCCAAAAGCCCTCTGAGGAAAAACGCCAGGATTATACTCAGCAGAAAAACAACTAAAGTGATAAGTATCAAGCGCTTATTCCTGGCATAAAGTGAGTAGCCAAGTACTTTTTTCAGTGCCAGTTCCATAGCGTTGAACCGATACTCAAGTTTGATAAGAAAACTAATCAGCGCGATTTCGAGGGCCAACAAAAAGAATGATAAAATAACAATTAATTTCATATTGCGTGACATAATAGCCCAATTATATTCATAGACATCCAGGACATTGGATTTGACCACTATTTGATCGGACAGCTGATATTCCTCTATGAAATTATTGAAGTCTTGCTCAGGAATATTGTACATCGTACTGTAGGCATAATACATAGCTTTATCTGCCTGAGATTCGTCAATTTGTTGAATTGTATTATTGAATAATATGATAGGATTCTCCATTGGCTGACTTACATATTTCTCCATATTATGAACGCCTACTAAACTTATATCGTCATCATATAGTTTGGTTTTAATGCTTGAATCAATATTTCTTCCCAAAAAAGTAGTGAATATATGGTTCGCGATGGTATATTCTAGAGAATCCTCTGATATACCGGGCGGGATCAGGATATAATAATCCTCATCGGCACTTTGGATCGCCTCAACCAAGGCATTGTTCAATCTTGAGATTTCTTTAAACGAATTTCGGTTGATTAGGATAACAGGGTAAGGGCTACTATAATTAGCTGTCAAATCGTTGTATTGTAATGAAAATTTCTGAAATCGTTTGTAGAATTCTTGATTCATAGTCTCTGTATCTGATATTGTTTTGCCTAAATGATTATTCACTCTGTAATTCAGTTTATAGTAGCTATAATCCTTATGTGCAGAGAAAAAATCACCTTGCTTATGCATAAGATACCCTTGCGCCAGTATGGCAAAATTGCTTGACAGGACAATGAGGGTGAGGATAGTAGTCATGGTTTTCAAGATATAGTTGGCTGCAAGTAGTCCGCCGCCAGAGCGCCTGGTTACTATATCTTTTTTAAAGTTAATGCGCAAAATGGCCGCGTTAATCAGTGTGTTGGCAATCATGAACACCATAAAGGCAGGGGCCAGAGTTTGAATCTTAAAAAGCACATTGGAATTGGATAATGAGCTTAATAGGAAAGGCACGCTGAGCAAGGCGCTTGCCAAGATAGCGATATCGGCCAAAGCATTTTTACCGAAAACGGCTCTGACATCCTCCCCAAGGGTTATACGCACCATAATCTCCTTCTTCAGGCTTATGATTTCATAAATCGTCAGAAGCAAGATTAAGCCAAAAATGATAAACCAAACTGAAAATAGATTCAACCAGGTTTCTTTATCGGAACTGAATAATTTCGGGAGCCCGCCACTATATTTATCTACCAAGCTCGCTTTGAATAAGCGCATGGCCTCCAGTTGGGATTGATCGCCGATGTAATAAGAGTCTTTGAACTTTTCAATTGTCTTAATATTACTGAAATCCTCGTATCTAACTTGGGTTTCTCCCATAAAAAGGCTGTTATGCTTCCCTTCAAGAATCCCTTTGGCTTGCAGAGTTTTCAAAGCGTTCGGAGTGCCGAATATCGTTATCTCTTTGGCGTAGGCCGAAATAATCTTGCTGTCTAAAAAAAAGAAATCAACATCGTACGCCTTTCCCGCATTGAGGAAATCTTGAATAACTTCTTCTTCCTCTATATCGGCTTCCCGATTCACAAAATCAAATCCTGACTGGTAATAGGATTCTTGAAAACCGTCCAGATAAAGAATGAACAGTTCCCCGCTAAACATAAAGCCTATGGTGATTAACAAGTATATGACAATAATTTTTATCTTCTTCATAATACAGAAAACCCTTCTCTATTGATTGTGCCAATTACTGAAGTAAAGAATATCTCCGTATGGGCCTATCGTAACTAAGGCCTTAAGATTCACTTATAGTATAACTAAATACACGAGCTTTCAATTGGCTTGAATTGAAAGCCCATGTATTATTACACTAAGTTAATCGATGTTAATACTGCACACTATAATAATTAACTGTGTTACCGGAATGTCGTACTTCAAGATCCGACCAGTCAGTTGCCCATACCCCAGGTCCATAATGAGCTCCATTTCCATTAAGAATTTTAGCAGCATGTTGGCTT
>JAQVLN010000008.1 GCA_028704155.1 Desulfitobacteriaceae bacterium | reverse complement strand
TTTGTGGCCCTTTCACCTCCCTTAATTTTTATCAGCCTCTCTTTCCCACTTTCGAGGCCCATCCCGAAAGTGCAGAGGGTTGTCATGTCTTAAGCTGCTGTTTAAGATTGAATATGAATGAGGGCAAAATACACATTTTGATAGATTAAATATCATGTATCATGCCGTCAGCTCGGGAAATTTTCGCCCTTGGCCTCCGGCTCGGAATTTTCCTTTTGGGCTGCTTTGAGAGCTGCCAGCTCGGCTTCCAGTTCAGCTTCCCGATTCCCTTTTTGCTTACTGCGCCGTTTGCGACCCAGGAGATCGTAAACAATGAACAAACACAGCGGGGTGACTACAAAGATCAGCATCCCGATGGGGGTCTGCAGGAACATGGCAAACCGTCCCAGACCACCGACCCGCCCCAGATATTTGCCCTCCAGATTCTCCGGTTTTACGACACTGGCATCGGAACCGATATTGGCATCTCCCTTAGTCAGAAAGGAGAGAGCACCATCTTGATTCACGACCTCGGTAACTCTATGGGTAACTACGGTATTCTTGTCGGTACTGAAAGTGATGATATCATCCTTGGTAATCGTCTCGGCGGCTATTTCCCTGGTCAAAACCAGATCTCCGGTCAAGATGGTCGGCTCCATGGAGCCCGACAAAACGATAAATGGCTTATAACCCAGGAAGTCCGGCACCTTATCCGGGTAAATGTAAGACTTCACAATCATGGTTCCGTTGACTATGATAATAAAGGTAAGCAAGATACAGACCAGAATACCGCTGATATTTAAAGCCTTTTTGAAGACTTTTCTAAAAATTGTTCTTTCGTGAGGCTGGTTTTTCATATGTAATTCCTCCAATTTTTGAATTATAGAAATCAAAAAAGGCCAACATATCTTGCTGAATATACGGCCGGTTGCGTCACTCGCTGCTGTGAGTCAGACGCCCAATTTTCACACTCACAGATCAGAGCTTTCCGTGTGCTGCAGTAGGTATACAATAACGAATACATCTTAAAGAAAATTGTCGAAATATTTCTTCTAATGGAATATTTTATCTCGCATAATCACAATATAAGATATAATTTGTCGAAAGTCAACGATAATCCTGGAATATTTTATATGATTTTTATTCTAAAAATGAAAAAAGGGGCAACTGCTCAAGTTAGTGAAATAAACTCCAGCCTGAAGTGCAGATTCTCAATTGTCTTTTCAAGTCTGGCCATGATTTCTCCAAAGCTTTATTTTTCATTTATGCATTATATGCATTGGCGCTTGATTTATGAGGGAAAATAGGCAAATAGTGAATAAACCTTGGCTGAAAAGCAAGGAATGGGGAGGGAATATTCAGGCAATTCAGAAAATGAACTTTGAATCCGAATAACAGGGCTTTTTGGGCTTTGACGGCAACCCAAAAATATAGTAGATTATTATTAAGCTCCAAGGAATTCCTAAGACGGAAAACTTACAGAGCCGGAAACGGAACATGGCAACTGAACTTAAGGCTAGTGAACTAAAGACTCACTATATCTCAAGGGGTTCAAAGAAAAAAGTTTAGCGCAGGGCTGGCGACATGGAAGCTATGAAAAACAAGAGCCGGTGAGGATTCGAGTGAAGTAAGAGTGGATATGAAGCCAAGTGCTGGTAGACAATGAGTAAATGAATGCCCGGAAGACGAAGGTCCTAGGGGAGGATTGAAATGGGTAACAGCAGGCAATGATAGGGGATCTGTCGAGAAAGGTTCGTTGGAGCTTTACTTTCGAAAAATGAGAGCAGGAGCAAATGCCCTCGCTAAACTGACAAAACCTTCGGGGAAATTAACTCCGGGTTTTTTTATTTATCATTGCAGATCGCTATCCAACGAGGGCGATTTTATCGTTTCAAAATGACAGCGGTCACCCCGTGGTGGCGCTGAGGAATTTAGGATCGTTGGTGTAAGGCGATCTTTGCTCCCCTTACCATGATTCACCCGAATCAACATATTTTTAGAATTGATATCCGTGACACGCAGGTTGTATAATGGCAAGCATAATCACGGCAGTAAACCTTCCTGCATATTATAATAATATATTATTATAATATGCAGGAAAAATGTTCTTTAAGCTCGTATCGTGAAAATTATGCATACAGTTTAGGCGTACAAGCCTATATATATGGATATTCCCTAGTTTTAATGGAAAGGACAAGGCAGCTGCAATCGATATTAGACATGTCAATCCAACCGGCTCTTACTGCGTCCAATGTGTTTTTTTATGAATTAATTACGCCGGATTTCAAAGATGTAGTTTCGCCCAATGTTGATACTGTTTATTGCACTGCCTGGCTGGACCTTACTCTAAACCCTGTAGTTCTTAATGTTCCAGATACTGATGACAGGTATTATGTAATGCAAATTATGGATGCATATACAAATACCTTTTCTAGTATAGGGCGCCGCACTACAGGAACGAATGCCGGAAAGTTTGCCATCGTGGGGCCAGATTGGAAAGGTGTTCTGCCTTCAGGGCTGAAAGCGGTTAAATCCCCCATGAACACCGCATGGATTATAGGCCGTGTCCTGGCAAAAGGTGAGAATGATATGGATAATGCAATAAAAATACTAAAGCAATTCACATTGACCTCGCTGGATGAAAATAGCAGCCCATATGTGATAAAGTCTGTAAATAAATTACTTTTAGAAAACAAGGTTGAAGACCTATGTGCGATTGATTTCTTCAAAACCATGACAGACTTAATGATTTTGAATCCTACTACTGATTATGAAGCCTATGAAAAACAATTTGAGCATATCGGTATTGATCTTACGTACGGTTTTGATGCTAACAAATTAGATGCGGATACGATTGCGGGGCTAAATCGAGCTGCCACAGACGCATTTTTAATAATTTCAAATAGTCAACAAGAATTAAACCCCCGATTTAGTAACGGGTGGATGATATATACTGGTGTGGGAACGTATGGGGACCAGTTTCTTAAACGAGCCTATGTTGCTTTTAGCGGTCTTGGAGCAAATGTGGATGAAGAGGCCACTTTGCCAAGAACATTTAAAGACGAACAGGGAAATCAGCTAAATGGAGAGTATAAATACATTTTGCAGTTCAATAAAGACCAGCTGCCCCCCGTAGAAGCTTTCTGGTCAGTAACAATGTATGACAAGGATTTCTTTTTAGTGCCAAATGATATCAATCGTTATGCTATTGCGGATTACACCCCGGGGCTTGAGTATAATGATGATGGTTCACTTGATATCTATATTCAAAAATGTCCACCAATAAATCACGAATCGAATTGGCTGCCGGCGCCGAAGGATGACTTCAACTTAGTATTAAGATTGTATCAACCCACTGCTAAAATATTAAACGGCACATATGAAGTGCCGGGAGTAAAACGTGTCAGGTATTAACCTTATAGAGTATTTATCTAAAAATAACACAACATTAAGAAAGATTGCACTAAAGGTTTTATCCTTCGGTGCAGTCTTTACTTTTGTGCCTCCACTTGAAGAGAGTCACTCCACCTGATGGTGTTTTGATTATTAACCCTAGGAGCCTGTTTCATAACACCAGAAATCAATTTTGCACGTCTTAAAAGCCACAATATATAGTGTTACAAATATGCCATTTGTACTAAATACGGACATCAACTTTCAGTGAAACTATTTTTGCAACAGGCTCCTAGCTGGGTTGAGGATCTCCAATCTCATTACAAACAGCCGGCACAACAGGTTTGTAACGTTTAATAACCTTGCCACAGGGCAACATCATATTATAACGTCCCCATGATGAAGAAATCATTCGTTTGACTGGCAAACGGAAGAAGGAATTGAGTACTGAATCTGAATCAAAGGTGAGGTTACCAGGTCCGGAGAAACCTTCTCCTCTACCATCTGCACCAGTAAGCAATTCGAAACTGGTAGGAGTAAGTACCAATTCACAAACTTCAGGCGGTGCATTTTCTTCTGGACTAGGTATTACTTTTAAAGTGACTAGTGGATTGCTTACTATATCTTGGGGTGATAAAATATCACGTGGGCGTAAGACGCCTGTACATACCCTCTTACCTGTCGGACGTTCCGCATATGCTGAAATTAAATTTCTTTCTCTCACCCACTCAATATTAGCGAAAAGTTTCGGAAAGCCGTATGGTTCCCGACCGCCCATAAGACCTGTCTCAGCGGTCACAAATAAACTATCACAGTAAGTGACTGGTTGCATATGCTAATTATAATGATGGAGACCAAGGAAAGGCTTATAAAAGATCAAGTACTTCTACCGTAGAGGCAGATAGATTTGAACTACGCAGATTAGCCATAGAAGGAATAAATCTGGATTATGAGGAAAGAAAAGCATCCTGTCAAGATTTAAGTTTTAATGATAAGAAGATTATTCAGAAAATGGGCAGTGGTGCCGTAGTAACTTATAGATTAAAATAAGGGATTATATCCCTTATGAAAGTTTAGAGAAGGCCCTCGCGTGTGAATGTTAGTTAAAAAATCTTGACAAACTTGGTCCTTCATGGTAATGTGAACTGAACTAAAAAAAAGGGAGCTTGTGTGTGCAGGCTGAGAGGAAACCAAAAGGTTTCGACCCTTGAACCTGATGTGGATAATGCCAACGTAGGGATGAACACTGACTCCTGTGAAATAAGTGGGATATGCTTTACTTGGGCATATCTCATTAATATTTTGCAGGAGGAATTTTTATGGTTGAAAACAGGATGTCGTTATTAAGTGGTTCACTGTTGTGGTTTGGGGCAGCAATCTCTATTGCCGAGATCTTAACGGGTGCCTTGCTGGCCCCGCTCGGTTTCGGACTGGGGATGACAGCAATAATTGTCGGCCATTTAATCGGTTGCATGCTCTTCTTTTTTGCAGGACTGATTGGCGCCAAGAGCAACATGTCCTCTATGCAAAGCGTAGGCTTGTCTTTTGGCAGATATGGTTCGGTATTTTTTTCGGTGCTTAATGTCTTGCAGCTGGTAGGCTGGACTGCTGTTATGATCATTAACGGAGCCAATGCCTTCGGACAGACTATCAATGCCAAACTGGGTTTTATGAATAATATCCCCTGGTGTATACTTATAGGTCTGTTGATTATTGTCTGGATTGTTGCAGGTCTAAAAAACATTGGAAAACTAAGCGTAGTTGCAGTCGGTACACTTTTTGTCCTTACAGCAATCCTTGGAATTACCGTATTCAGGAGCGGAGAATTCGCCATAACAACGGAAATGATGAGCTTTGGGCTTGCCCTCGAATTATCGATTGCCATGCCGATTTCCTGGCTGCCGCTTATCTCTGACTACACAAAACACAGCGACAAACCGGTTGGATTTACTTTCATAAGCACAGCCTCCTACTTTATCGGCAGCTGTTTTATGTATATTATAGGCTTGGGGGCGGCGATCTTTGCAGGCACCTCGGATGTTGTCCAGATACTGATGAGCGCAGGACTCGGTATTTCGGCAATGCTTATTGTGATCCTCTCAACTGTTACAACCACTTTTCTGGATGTTTATTCAGCAGGTATAAGTATTGTCAACATTAATCGGAAGTTGAACGACAAGCTTGTCGCCATAATCGTTTGTATAATCGGAACTCTCATGGCCATGTTTATTCCGATTGGCCAATACGAGAATTTTTTGTATTTGATCGGTTCGGTGTTTGTCCCTATGGTGACAATATTAATAACAGATTACTTTATTCTGAAAAATCGGGATAATACCAGGAGGAAGCTTAATTTTGTGAATGCATTCCTTTGGGTTATTGGCTTTATTATTTACAGGATCTTCCTTGGGATTGAAACAATTATCGGAAGTACAATTCCGGTTGTAGTAATTGTTATGTTGCTTTGCATTGTTATCAATAAGTTTGTAAACAGGCAAACCATAAAAGAAGCATAAATTTTTGCTGAAATATTTCAAATCTTGAGGTGTGAAAATGAAAAAGGTATTAACAATTGCAGGTTCGGATTGCAGCGGAGGTGCTGGAATTCAGGCCGACATTAAAACCATGACAGCACATAAAATGTATGCCATGAGTGCTATTATCGCTTTGACAGCCCAAAATACGACCGGTGTCTATGGTGTTATGGAAGCAACCCCGGAATTTGTGGGACAACAGCTGGACTGCATTTTTACGGATATTTTTCCGGATGCGGTTAAAATCGGGATGGTGTCGAACAGCAGAATTATTGATGTGATTGTTGAGAAACTGAAACAATATCAAGCCCGGAAAATTGTAGTTGACCCTGTGATGATAGCAACCAGCGGCAGCAGGCTGCTCAATGCTGAGGCTATGGATGCCGTGATAACCAGGCTTATTCCCGTTGCAGACATCATCACGCCCAACATTCCCGAGGCAGAAGCACTCTGCAATCTACAGATTGCAACTCCCGCTGAGATGCTGGAAGCTGCCGAAAAAATCTCCGGAATGCTTTCCGGGGCAGTGTTGATCAAAGGAGGACATTTGGCCGATGTTGCTGATGATCTGCTTTACGCCAATGGTGAGGCAACCTGGATCAGAGGAGAAAGAATCAATAATCCCAATACTCACGGGACAGGCTGTACCCTGTCTTCGGCAATAGCCTGCAATTTGGCCGCCGGCCATTCCCTTAAGCAAAGCGTCATGAATGCTAAGGCCTATGTTACCGGTACTTTGCGAGCCGGGCTTGACCTTGGTAAAGGCAGTGGTCCGCTTAATCACTGTTATTATCTCTAAGAAAAAAATAAAAAGGCAAGGAATAAAGAGAGAATATTCAAACAATTCAAAAAGATAGCTTATAAATCTGTTTAACGGGGTTTTTGGGGTTTTGACTGAAACCGTTATGTATAGTAAAGTAAAAGTGCGCTCCAAGGAATTCCTAAAACGGAAAACCTTCAGAGCCGGAGATAGAAACGGAACATTACAACTGAATCTTAAGGTCGGTGAACTCAGATTCACTATATCTGATCGGGTTCAATGAAAAGAATCTGGCGCAGGTCTGAGACATGGAAGTAATGAAACACTGAAGGTCAACAGCACTTTGGTGAAGTAAGGTCAGAAATGGAGGCTAAGGTTGCGGCAGGTGATGAGTAAATGAATACCCAGGAAGACGAAGGTCTTAGGAAAGGATTGATAATGGGCAACAGTAGTTGACGGTAATGATAGGGGCTCTGTTGATAAAGGTTCGTTGGAGCCTTCTTTTTTTTTATAGTTATCAGCTTCTTTAGATTTGAATTATAAGATAATTGGCGCCTGGTGCTATGAAGGTGAAGAATATTTGGAACTTGTTTATTCCTGGGAAACGGGTTTTTCACAGCATTTCTGAATAGAATATAGAAAATCAGAGACCCACTCCTATTTACAGGAAGTGGGAGTCTTACGATTGGCTAAAGGTTCAGAATTGATACTGGATTAATTATGAGGTGATAGAAATGGAAAAGCAAAACATTAAAATAAAATATTTAGATCACAGCGGTTTTTTTGTTGAAACTGCTAAAAACCTGCTTTTATTTGATTATTATCAAGGCCAGGCAGAACGTTTAGTCAAAGAAAGCCCTAAAAATGTCTTTATCTTCAGCTCGCACAGTCATCCTGATCATTTTAATCCGGTAATCCTGGAATGGCAAAAGGAACGACCGGACATCCGCTATATCTTCAGCCATGAGATCAGTGTTTCCACCAGGTTTAAAAATATTAATTATCTGGCGCCCTACGAGAGTTTGGCAATAGCTGATTTGAAGATTAAAGCCTATAATTCCACAGACCTGGGAGTAGCCTTTCTGGTCAGGGTTGAGGGAACGGTTGTCTTTCATGCCGGTGATTTGAACCGCTGGTACTGGTATGATGATACCCCGGAGGGCAGGAGGACGGCCGAAAGAGACTTTATTAATGAGATTGAAAAAATCAAGGGACAAAAGATCGATCTTGCTTTCTTCCCGGTTGACCCGCGGCTGCGGGAACACTATAGTGGTGGAGCCGAGTACTTCATCCGCGAACTTGTCCCCCGGTTTTTCGTTCCGATGCACTTTGCCGAACCTGAGAGCACCGGGAGGTTTATTGAAAAAATGAAGGGGTCCAGCACCAGGATTCTGGCATTTTCCGAGGAAGGGCAGGAGATAATAATCTGAAATATCCGACCGGGGGTCCGGGTTGCCGGGAAAAGACCGCAAGTCAGATAAAATGGAGGGATACATAATGAAAGCTTCACCTTACGTAATCACAATAAGCCGTCAGTTAGGCAGTGGTGGTTCTTATATTGGGCGGAATATTGCCAAACGTATGGGGATTTACTATCTGGACCGCGAAATTCTCAGGGAAGTTGCCCAAAGGCTTCAGGTATCAGAGCAGGCCTTGGATAAATATGATGAAAAGGCTGCCTCATTCTGGCAAATGATATTTCCAACCGAGTTTATAGATACTATTTCCTATGTTCCCCCAAAACTATTCGTGCCTTCTGCCGCTAATGTCTTTGAAACCCAGGCTGATATTATTAACAAAGTGGCAGATGAAAGGTCTGCTGTAATTATCGGCCGCGGGGGTCATTACATCCTCAGGAACAGGCCCAAGCATTTAAGTATTTTTATTCATGCGGGCATTCCATTCCGGCAGAAACGGATTGTGGATCTGTATGAAGTATCGGAAAAACAAGCACTCAAAATGATTGAGCAATATGACAATGAAAGAGCAAAATATATCAGGCAGGTTTCGGGTCTCGACTGGCTTAATGCCTGTAATTATCAACTGTGTATAGACACGGGCGGGATGGGGATAGATAATGCAGTGAATATGATAGTTAATTATATCAAGGATCAATTTGGGGTCAGGGAAATCCACCCCGAAATGGGCTAACTGTAACTGTTATTAAGTTGATATTCCAGCTCTTTAAGTTCTTCAATCAGCTTTTCATACTGGGCATTGTCGTACCGGGCCTCAAAGAGCTGGTTCAACTTGCCCCTGACCCGGAGATAGATCTCCTCGGCGGCCAGGGCTTCACTCCAGTCATGGGACGGCAGTTTAGCTTCCTGGGTTCCGCTGATAATCTGGATAGGCTGAACAACTTCAATCTGTTTGAGTGCTACTTCTTCCAGCCATGTAGGAATATCCGTAGGTATGTGCAGTTCATTTTCGATAAGCTCGGCAAATACTTTTTGGGCTTTTTCTTCTCCATGGACAATAAAAACTGTTTTGAGTTTGCTGCTGAAATTGCCCAGCCAGTCCATTAATGCTGTTTGATCGGCATGAGCTGAATAAGCCTGGATGTTTTCGATCCTGGCCTTCACGATTACCTGTTCACCGTGAATAGTTACCATTTTCTCACCATCCAGGATGCGGCGGCCCAGTGTACCCTCAGCCTGATAGCCGACAAAGAGGATGGTACATTCGGGACGCCACAAATTGTACTTAAGATGATGTTTGATTCTCCCGGCTTCGCACATACCGCTGGCGGAAATTATTATAGCATTGCCGGTGATCTTGTTAAGTCTCATCGAATCTTCCTGGGTGCGGGAAAATTTCAGATAAGGTGATTTCAAAGGATGAAACCCGTTCTTGACCATATCGATAGTTTTTTGGTCGTAGAGGGCTTGATTGTGTTCAAATATTTCAGTGGCGGCAATGGCCAGGGGGCTGTCTATATAGACAGCAATGCTGGGATCAAGACGTCCCTGACTATGCAGAATGCTTAAATCATAGAGCAAATCCTGGGTCCTTTCTACCGCGAAGGAAGGTATGATCAGATTACCGCCGCGGTTCATGGTATCATCGATGATCTGCTTAAGTCTTTCCGACCGGTCTGTCATCTCCTGGTGCTTTCGATTGCCATAGGTCGATTCTATCAGCAGGTAATCGGCCTCCTCGATAACGGTGGGGTTTTTAACAAAAGGCTGGTCGCCATGGCCTATGTCACCGCTGTAGACAAGTTTGGTTTTGTCCTCTCCTTCTTCGATCCATAACTCTGTAATACAGGAACCCAAAATGTGGCCGGCGTCCCGCAGCCGCAGTTCTACACCTTCGGCAACCTCATGGACTTCATCATAATTCAAGCTTACAAACTGGTACAAGGAGTTGAGGGCATCCTGGATTGTATAAATAGGTTCCAGCGGTACCTTGTCAATCCGGCTTAATTTACGATTTTTCCTTTTGACTTCAAATTCCTGGATGTGAGCAGAGTCCGGCAGCATTACCTGGCATAATTCCTCAGTGACCGAACTGCAATAAATAGGACCCTTGAATCCGGCTTTACAAAGTTTGGGGATTAAGCCGGAATGATCGATATGAGCATGGGACAGGATTAAGAATTCGATCGATTTTGGCTCTACTGAAAAAGCACCATAATTTCGTTCGGCAATAGCTTTTGCTCCCTGGAACATACCGCAGTCCAGCGCGAAGCGTACTTTTTCAGTATCAATTACATAAAATGAACCTGTAACAGTGCTGGCTGCTCCTAAAAATTTTATCCTCATTGTTTGAACCTCCGCTTTACGTTTCCAATATATAATATCATAATATCTAATGCTTTTTTAAGTTTATTTTGAGTCAATTATCTTGATTGACCATTAGTTTATGAAAAAGTAAGGAATAAAGAGAGAATATTCAAACAATTCAGAAAAGTAGTGCTAATATGCAAATACAACAATTTTCCAGTTTTGACAGCCAACTTATCCTATAGTATATTTAAAACACGCTCCAAGGAATTCCTAAGACGGAAAACCTGCAGGGTCGACAACGGAAACGGAACATTAACAACTGAACTTAAGACTGGTGAACAATAAATTCACTATATCGGAAAGGGTTCAAAGAAAAGAGTTTAGCGCAGGTCTGGCGCCATAGAAACTATGAAATACCAAAGTCTGTGAGGATTTGAGTAAATTAGAGTGGAAATGGAGTTAAACTGCGGTAAATGATGAGTAACTGAATAACCGGGAAGACGAAGGTCTTGGGAGAAGCTTGATAAATGGGAAACGGGAGTTGAAGGTAATGGAGGGGATCTGTTGATAAAGGTTCGTTGGGGCGTACTTATTTTTGGAATATTTTAATTTATGCCTAAATCATATTAAACTGCACCCCGGATCTCAGATGTGCCAGAATCTGTCTGGTTAAAGGGGGGTGCAGTCTTTTTTGTGCTCAATTCAGCAATTGTCAGACCCCTGCTTCAGAACTTGTTTCGGATGGCAGTATAGATTTCCGGATCTTCGGCACTCAGATACCAGATACAAATCCCCTGGATCTCATATTTATTGACCAGGTCTAAGAGCGTGCTGAATGAAAGGGCATCAACAAACCAGACCTCGTGGACCACTCCATTGGCAGTATAGGTAAAATGGGGACCAAGCTGGGCATTGGTGATAATGGAAGCCTTGTACCGGTTTGCTGTAGCAATCGCTTCATCATAAGTTACGCCTGCTGCCTGCTGATCCTGAGGCCAATCATAACCATAGGCCGGGACACCCAGTTCAAGCTTGTTTCTGGGAATCGCGGAGACGGCATAGGCCAGGACACTGTCTATCCAGGCTGCCGGAGCAATGGAGCCGGGAGGTCCCCCGCGCCAGTGATAATCATAACCCATGATACGAACAAGGTCGGTGTTTTGGCCAATCCCAACATAATCATGGGCTTCGGCACCGCTCCAGCCGCCTGTTGGCTCGGTTTTGGCGTGAATTGTCACAACGAGTAGTTTGTTGAGACCGGCAAGTGCTCTTTTAAGCTCCTGCAAAAATACTACGAAGATTTCCCGATCGCTTACCAGCAAATTCTCATAATCAATCTCTATTCCGGCATAGTTCATTTGACTTACTTTATTTAAGATGTTCTGAATGTGTCTCTGACGAATCAGCGGATTGTTAAGAACGGATGAGGCAAGTTGGCTGTTGAATTCATTGGAGATAAGCGGAATAACTTTAATTCCATGAGCAGCGGCCAAAGCAAGAAGACTGCTGTCTTCGGCGCCGCTGAAGGCCAGGAGATCTCCGGATTCAGACAACTGATACCAGAAGGGAGAAATTGAGCTGAACAGTTCTGCCTGGTTCTGCAGGGCCTGGAAGGCCTGAGTTTGGACCCAATAAGGTATCCAGCTGCTGACAGTACGTGTAAGGCCGGGTCCGGGGGCAGGAATCCCGATCACCTGGCCAATTCTTAAATTGTTGGGGTTAACACCTGCATTAGCCGCCAGCAGATTTTCCAGGCTGACCTTGAATCTTTGAGCTAGTTTGTAGAAGGTGTCACCGGCCTGAATTGTGTATAACTGGCCGCCGGGTTGTTGAAACAGGAGGGCCGGCCATGTTTGGGGTCCGACAAGACCATCTGCGGCTAAACCGCGGTCCCTTTGAAATAAACGGACAGCCTGTTCAGTCCTAATACCAAAAATTCCGTCGACCGGCCCGGGATTGTAACCCCAATTTATCAGCAGTTGCTGAAGTTCCCGTACCTCAGGCCCACGTGCTCCCCGTCGTAAAGTTGTCAAGATATTCACCTCTTTCTCAGTATAAACCGGTTTTTGTTCAAAACTTATAGGGTTGCTTAGTTCAATAGATATTTGAGTTTATTTTAAATATGTATTTATCACCGGCGTCAATGATTCCCATAGTGGCACTATTGACCTTAATTGCATTTGAAAGATAACTTGCTTCCCTTATAAGCTGATTTTTAGCATAAGGTTCAGAGGATTGGGTACTATACATGTGATCAATAAACAAATCTGAAAGGTGGTTTTTTTATGTATTTAAGTCAAAAAGAGAAGCTGCTCCTTCAAGATCAAAAAAGTCATGAGGAAATGTGCATCCAAAAATACACAAAATACGCTAATGAGGCCCAGGATCAACAATTAAAACAGTTGTTTTCCATGCATGCTTCCCATGAAAAACAGCATTTTAATACTATAAACCAGATTCTGAACGGGCAAGCTCCGAATATGAGTGGCCAGGGCCAGCAATTTTCAGCAAATCAAACTCAGCCGCTGTCCGGCTCAAACGGACAGCAAGTGAACCCGGATGATGTTGCTATGGCAAAGGATATGCTGACTACCGAAAAGTACATTTCAGGGACTTATGATACAACTATTTTTGAATGTCAGGATCATAATGTCCGTCAGGCCCTGAATCATATTCAAAAAGAAGAGCAGCAGCATGGGGAGGACCTGTTTAACTATCTCAAGAGCAAAGGCGCTTATGTAATCCAGTAATTGCAAGTCTTGGGCCAAAGACCCCCGGCTAAATTGTAGAATTTAGCCGGGGGTCACTTTGAGATCTGATCTTTATGATACCGCTGCTGATTGTTATTGATCTAATAGAAGTATACATTTATAATATAAATTGGATATTTGTAAAATATTTGTGAAATAAATTTTAAGCAGAAAAGGAGTAAAATAGTGGATATAATTGTCTGTATCAAACAAGTACCTGGTACAACAAATGTTGAGGTTGATCCGCTCACCGGTGTGCTGATCCGTGATGGCGTAGAAAGCAAACTCAATCCTTATGATCTATTTGCTCTGGAACTGGCAATGCAGTTGAACGCCGCGGATGGCGGTCAGACCTCGGTTATTTCGATGGGACCTCCGCAAGCGGGAGCCGTGGTGCGGGAAGCTATATTTATGGGAGCAGTCGGCGGGAAGGTGGTAAGTGACAGACGTTTTGCCGGTGCAGATGTCTTGGCAACGAGTTACACTTTGTCTCAGGGCCTGCGCAAGATGGCTGATTTTGATTTGCTTATTTGCGGTAAACAAACTACTGATGGCGATACTGGCCAGGTAGGTGCGGAGATTGCCGAATTTCTGGGGCTGCCGCATATTGGTAATGTTTTGGCCGTAGAAGAGATCAAGAACAGGGAAATTGTGGTGAAAGTCAATCTTGATAGCTCAATAGTGCGGCAAAAGCTGCCGTTACCCTGTCTGATCTGTACGGATGGGGATATTAATACCCCGCGGCTTCCTTCGTATAGACGGAAAAAAGAATTTAATGAAGCCTCCTTAGTCTTTATTTCACTGGAGGATTTCGACGACAAAGACGAAAGTCATTATGGTTTATCAGGTTCTCCGACCCAAGTGGAACGGATTTTCCCTCCTGAAAAAAACCAGGAAAAGCAGATGTTCCATGGCAGTGGAACTGAATTGGCCGCGAACGTGTATGCTTTATTGCACGAACAAAAATTTGTAGATTGAGGCGGAAAATATGGCATATTTTAAAATTAATCAGGAATTGATTGATCCTGAAAAAGCAGCTCTTTTAAAAGATATTTGTCCTTTTTCAGCCATAAGCTCTGAAAATGGCCGGTTGGAGATTAGTGCTGCCTGTAAAATGTGCAAGCTTTGTATAAAAAAAGGGCCGCAAGGGGTTATTGAACTGGTAGAAGACGAAGAAATAACCCTAAATAAGGATGAATGGCGCGGAATTGCTGTTTTTACCGAGCATAACAAAGGTGAGATCCACAATGTGACTTTGGAGTTAATCGGTAAAGCACGTGAGCTGGCTCTGGTTACCGGACATCCTGTCTACGCCCTGATGCTTGGCAGCGATATCAAAGAAGCCGCTGCTAAGCTTCTCCACTATGGTGCAGACAAGGTTTTTGTTTATGATTATCCTGAGCTGGCCGATTTTAAGATTGATCTTTATACCAATGCTTTTAGTGATTTTATTAATAAGGTCAAGCCATCTTCTATCATGGTCGGGGCGACCAATCTTGGTCGTACCCTGGCTCCGCGGGTAGCAGCAAGGCAGCGTACCGGTTTGACTGCCGACTGTACCCGTTTGGAAATGAAGGAAAACAGTGACCTTGTACAGATACGTCCGGCCTTCGGCGGAAATATTATGGCCCAAATTGTAACCCCGAAGCATCGCCCGCAGTTTTGTACTGTGCGTTATAAAGTGTTTTCTACACCTGCACCGCTGGAGCATTTTAACGGTGAACTTGTACTTTTGGAGCTTTTGCCGGAGCAGCTGCAAAGTGTGTATGAAATTTTAAGCATTGAAGAAAAACCGCGCGAAGTGGATATTTCTGAGGCGGAAATTATTGTAGCCGCCGGTCGGGGGCTGAAAAGTAAGGACGATGTGGCTTTAATTGAGGAATTAGCCAAATTACTGGGTGGTGTTTCAGCCTGTACCCGTCCGTTGGTGGAGAACGGCTGGTTTGACCCTAAACGACAGATTGGTTTATCAGGGCGTACAGTTAAACCCAAGCTTATTATTACGGTCGGTATTTCCGGTTCAGTGCAGTTTGTCGCTGGGATGCGCAATTCTGATTGTATCATTGCCATTAATGAGGCTGAAAATGCCCCAATATTCGATGTTGCTCATTACGGCATATGCGGTGATCTTAACGAGATAATACCGCAGCTGCTTGAAATGATCAGAGGGGAGCAGGAGCATGGCTTATAAAAAAATTGACGCCGCCGATATAAGATTTTTGAGGAATATTGCAGGTGCTGAATATCTGTTTTACGGTGAGCAGATTAGTGAAGATTATAGTCACGATGAACTGGGCGGAATTAAAAACTACCCGGAAGTACTGATTAAGGTCCGCTCGACCGAAGATATCGCCGCGATCATGCACTATGCTAATCAAGAACGGATCCCGGTAGTAGTACGTGGTTCCGGTACCGGCCTGGTGGGAGCGGCGGTGGCCTTGGAAGGGGGTATCATGCTGGAAACTACGCTGATGAACCGGATCTTGGAGTTAGACGAAGAAAACCTGACGATTACCGTGGAACCAGGTGTGCTGCTAATGGAATTAGCTGAATTCGCCCAGGCGCATGGTTTTCTTTATCCGCCTGATCCCGGGGAAAAATCGGCGACAATCGGTGGTAATATCAGTACTAATGCCGGGGGAATGCGTGCCGTCAAATACGGTGTAACCCGCGATTATGTTCGCGGTCTGACGGTAGTCTTACCCAATGGTGAAATAGTCGAGCTGGGGGGGAAGGTGGTTAAAAACAGCTCCGGCTATAGTCTTAAGGATTTGCTTATCGGCTCTGAGGGTACTTTGGGGATTGTTACTAAAGCTATCCTGAAGTTGCTGCCCCTGCCAAATCGCAGTATCAGCTTGCTGATGCCCTTCCCGACTATGGATGCGGCTTTGGAAACAGTGCCGAAGATTGTTAAGGCTAAGGCCACCCCTACCGCTCTTGAATATTTTTCGCGTCAATGTATCCTGTTTGCTGAGGATTATTTGGGAAAAAAATTTCCTGACAAAAGCAGTGACGCCTATTTACTGCTTACTTTTGACGGGAGTAGTCCTGAGACTGTGGAAAATGAATATCAAGCCGTAGCAGATCTATGCCTGGAAAATGGCGCTCTTGATGTATATATTATTGATACCGAAGAACGCAAAGACTCCGTTTGGTCGGCAAGGGGTGCTTTTTTGGAGGCTATCAAATCCTCGACTACTGAGATGGATGAATGTGATGTTGTGGTGACACGTAACAAAGTCGCTGATTTTATTAAGTATACTCATAAACTGGAACATTTTTTTAATATGCGTATGCCAAGCTATGGACATGCCGGGGATGGTAATTTCCATGTGTATCTCTGCCGCGATGATCTGTCGGAGAGTGAATGGAGGGAGAAGCTGTCTGAGGTTTTTAAACTTATGTACGCTAAGGCTTCCGAATTGGGTGGCCTGGTCTCCGGTGAGCATGGCATCGGTTATGCCAAAAAAAGTTATATGGCCGAACAGTATGGAGAGGAACTGATGAAACTTATGCGCGGTATTAAAGCTGTCTTCGATCCGCATAATATTCTTAATCCCGGTAAAGTATGCCAATAGAGGATCGTGGTCTGAATAGGAACAGATGATTGTAATTGGGAGGGTTGAAGATGTGCATAACTATCCCTTATGGTGATACCAGACAAATATTGGATTTGTCGGCTGCCTCTTCCCTGGAAGTGCTGGAAACTGAATCGCCTCAAGCCAAGGGCCCGGCTAATGAAGATAAAATCGTTTTACAGGCAATGGCCAAGCCTTATGGCGGTGTTCGTCTGAATGATTTGGCAGCTGACAAAAAAACGGCAATACTTATTATCAGTGATCATACCCGACCGGTACCCAGCCGGCATATAATTCCTTTTATGCTGGCTGAGCTGCGCCAAAACAATCCGAAGATAGATCTTACCCTGCTTGTAGCTACCGGTTGCCATCGGGGCACTACTGTTAAAGAACTGGTCAATAAGCTTGGTGAAAAAATAGTTGCGGAAGAAAAGATAGTTGTACATGATTGCTTTGATCAAGAGACCAATGTTGATGTAGGGATTCTGCCGTCAGGAGCGCATTTAGTTATTTCTGCTTATGCTGCAAAAACTGACTTACTGGTAGCTGAGGGCTTTATTGAACCCCATTTTTTTGCCGGATTTTCCGGCGGGCGCAAAAGTGTCTTACCGGGTATTTGTGATTTTGTTACTGTTATGGGGAATCATTGTGCTTCTTTTATTGATAGCCCTTATGCCCGAACGGGAATTTTAAAAAATAATCCGATTCAAAAAGATATGCTTGCTGCCGCAAAATTAGCGGGTCTTGCTTATATTGTAAATGTAGTTATTGATAAGGACAAAAAGGTTGTGCAAGCTTTTGCCGGTGAGCCTGAAAGTGCCCATTCTGCCGGCTGTGCCTTTTTGGAAAGTTATTGCCGGGTTAAGCCGCGTCAGAAAGGGGACATTGTTATTACTTCAAATGGGGGGGCTCCCCTGGACCAAAATGTGTATCAGGCGGTTAAGGGTTTAACGGCTGCGGAAGCTGCGGCGGCGGAGCAGGCTGTTTTAATTATTTGTGCGCGTTGTGAAGATGGTGCCGGCGGTGAAAGCTTTTACCGGGCTTTACGCGATTGTTCAAGCCCAGCCGATTTATTAAAGGAAATCCGGCAGATTCCCATGAATGCTACGAAACCGGATCAATGGGAGTATCAGATACTGGTGCGGATTTTAGAAAAGCATCAGGTTATTATTGTGGCCTGTCCGGAAATAGCCGGCAGGATTGCGGAAATGAAGATGCATTATGCCCCCGATTTGGAAACAGCCTATAAAATGGCCCAGGAAATTGTCGGGCTAAAGGCCCATACGGTTGTTATTCCGGATGGTGTTGCGGTAATTGTTGACCGTTGATTTGGGAGTTACCAGATCTGATCTTTCTTTCGAAAGAAAATAAGATAAATAATTTCCAGAATACCAACGGTATTAATTATTAAAATAGTAATATACCAGGCTAATTGTCTGCCCCGGGCAGCGTGCCAAAGGGCTATGCCTTTCCAGATAATTGCCCAGGTGATCAGCAGATAGAAGACAGGGCTATTTGGTTGAAAATATTGAATCAGGTTATCCATTTATATTCCTCCTCAATACAATATATTTTGCTCCAGTTTAATTCAGGCAGGACTGGGTTCCTGCGCCGGTGCTTGGCTGGTTCTCTGGGGATAATAATCTTTCCAGAGTGTTTTGTTCGGGTGTAAGATAAAGTGTCCAGTTTTTGTCATAGATTACCATGCCCGGTTTGGCTCCGGAAGGTTTTTTTATGTGTTTGACATGGGTATAGTCGACAGGAACAAGGGTGGAACTGCGGGCCTGACTGTAAAAGATGGCCAGGGCGGCTGCTTCTTCCAGAGTTGTGTCATCTGGAAACTCCTCGCCCTCCCGGAGCGGGACAAGCACATGGGAGCCGGGAATATTTTTAACGTGAAGCCAAAGATCGTCTGGTTTGCCTTTGCGCAAAGTAAGCCAGTCATTCTGAAAATTGTTCTTGGCAACAATAATTATTCTGCCGGTACCGGAAAGGAAAGTTCGCGGCTGGGGACTTTCCTTTTTTTGTGGTTTTTTAGGGTTTGATCGCTGTTTGCTGATTTGTTTGCCGGTAAGATATTTCTGTTTAACCAGTTCAGTGTAGATTTCGGCCAGCTCAGCCAGATTAACGGCTTGGTCTATGCTTACTATTAAAGAATCCAAATAGCTTAGTTCCTGCAGGGTCGCTGTTTTAAGGGGTTCGGTTTTTTGGATAGTAGTTTTCGCTTTGTTGTAAAGACGATAATAGCGCTGGGCGTTTTCAATCGCTGTCAAATTTGGGTCAAGCGGGATAGTGAGTACAGGAAACTCAGGTTGGAAGTAATCTTCAACAATTACCTCTTTGGCCCCGGCAGGTACACGGTAAAGGTTGGCAGTAAGCAGTTCTCCCCACTTCCGGTAGTTAAAGGACTTTTGGGAGGAGGCTATGGATTCTTCATAAAGGTTAAGTTTTTTGCTCAGCTGTTTGGCATAATTCCGGATAATCTTTTTCAAGGACCCTCGTTTGGCTTCCAGGGTATTATTGTTTGTTTTTAAACTGTAGAAACGTTGCACAGCTTCATTAAGGGTGGGAACAGAAACGAGTGTCAAACCCAGGTATTGCTGGAAAGGCACAAAGGTGAAAGCTGTCGGGCTGATATTGGGTTGCCGGTAGTTGGGTTCAGTAGCGTAATACAGACAAGGTTGAACCAGTCCTGTTCCCTCCGGAACTGCCAGCCTGGAATAGCTTTGGAACAGGCGGGCCAGATCGATTTCCCCACACTCCTGCAGTCGGATGTTGTCCTCCAAACCAGCCTGAAGGATAAGCTCCCTGGCTAATTCAGGGCTGACTCCCGCGAATTTGTCGACCAGAATCTGGGCCAGCCGATTTTCCAGGGGTTCGGTATATAGCTGTTTGCGCCAGAGTGTCTCATCTGTGATGGGCTTAAATTTGCCCTGGGAGGGTGGGAGGACAAAAGCACGTCCCGGTAAAACTTCCCGGTGCCGGCTTAAGTTATGGCTGTAACGTTTCAGGCCATCCAGGATACAGTTTTTCACAGGGTCAACCAGGATAAGGTTGCTGTGTTTGCCCATGATTTCCAGATGAAGGTCCAGGGAAACCTGGTCACCTGCTTCATTGCGGTTCTGGATTCCCAGGGTGACTATCCTTTCCAAATCTTTTTGCACCAAGGCAATAATTCGGCCTCCTTCGATATGTTTACGCAGAATCATGCAGAACATCGGGGGAGTTTGGGGATTCTGCTTGTGTTCAGCGGTAATGTTAAAACGTACTGCGGTGGCATTAACATTTAGCAGAAGGCGAAAGTGCCGGCCTGAATTTCTGAGCAAGAGATGTATTTCTTCCTTTTCCGGCTGATAGACTTTATCGATGCGGGCTCCGACCAGTCGGGGCATAAGTTCTTTTACTAAATGGGCAATGGTAACTCCGTCCATAGCCATATTAACAAATCCCCTTTCCAATCATGTAAATTGTACTTCTTTAATTATAGCATTTTTCCAGGTTATTTTTTTCAAGGAAGTAGAATAAGCATGGACTAGCTATATTTAGTTTGATAAGGAGGAGTAGTTTATGCGGCAGAGGGCATGGCATGTTTTGCCTTGGCTGGAAGTGGCAAAAATACTGGAAGTCCATCCGGAAAAAGGACTGGGTTTAAGGGAGGTCAGGCGACGCCTCGCTGAATTTGGCGGGAATATCCTGACATCTAAAAAAAAGATTAACCCTGTATTCTTATTTCTGGGCCAGTTTAAGGATTTTATGGTCCTGGTATTATTGACCGCAACCTTTATTGCAGGACTGTTGGGCGAAATTGCAGACGCTGTCACAATTATGATTATACTTATTATTAATGCTGTTTTAGGTTTTATTCAGGAATACAGGGCAGAACGGTCGATGGAGTCCCTGCGCTTGCTGACAGCACCCGAAGCCCGTGTGTTGCGGGAGGGTGTCGAAAAACTAATTCCGGCAGCCGACCTTGTCCCTGGGGATATTGTTTTGTTGGAAGCCGGAGATCGAATCCCGGCGGATGTTCGCTGGATTCAGGCTGTGAATTTGTGTGTAGAGGAATCGGCTTTGACAGGTGAATCCCTGGCCGTAACCAAATTTATCACATCGATGCAGGATGAACTGACCCCTATGGCTGACCGCCGTAATCTGGGCTACATGGGTACCAGCGTAGTTAACGGTAAGGGAGCCGGGGTAGTTATTGCCACCGGTATGAATACCGAAATGGGTGTTATTGCCGAAATGATTCAGGATGTCGAAGAGGAAGAGACTCCCCTGCAGAAACGTTTGGCCCAACTGGGCAAGTGGCTGGTGACAATTTGTTTGGCTATTTGTATCCTGGTAGTCATAACCGGTATTTGGCGGGGGGAAAGTTTTTATAAGATGTTTTTTGCCGGTGTTTCTTTGGCAGTTGCGGCCATACCTGAAGGATTGCCTGCTATCGTTACGGTCGTTTTGGCTATCGGTGTTCAGCGGTTGGTGAAGAAAAAGGCAATTATCCGTAAACTTCCGGCAGTGGAAACGCTGGGTTGTACTACAGTCATATGTTCGGACAAGACAGGGACCTTAACCCAAAACGAAATGACTGTCCGGCAAATTTATTCCGACCGGCGCCTGATTGAAGTCAGTGGTTATGGCTATGATCCCAAAGGGGATTTTCTGGGGGCTGACCCCGGCAAGGAAAAGGATCCCCTGAGAAGCGGCCTGAAAATTGCGGCTCTCTGCAATAATTCAACTCTCACCAAGAAGGGGGTCCGGGTTGCCGGCCTGTTTCGTTCCGCCAATAAAGAAGCTCCCTGGGGAATTAAGGGAGACCCTACGGAAGGGGCCCTGCTGGTAGCCGCTGCTAAGGCCGGGATCTGGCGGGAGATTCTTGAGCGCAAGGAGAAACGGATCGGGGAAATCCCCTTTGATTCAGACCGTAAGCTGATGAGTGTGATTTATCAGGCCAAACAAGGGAAAAAGGCCTATATCAAGGGTGCTCCGGATGTGATTTTAAAGTTCTGCAACCGGGAATTAACCTCTAAGGGTTTGACAGAACTGACAGATTCACGCAAAAGGGAAATCCTGCTGGCTAATGATAAAATGGCCGGACAGGCTTTACGGGTCCTGGCTTTGGCCGAAAAACCTTTGTCAGAATTTGACAAACCAGATGAGCAGATTGAACAAGACCTTACTTTTGTTGGACTTGCAGGGATGATTGACCCGCCCAAGGCCAGTGCCGCCGAGGCTATTCAGGTTTGCCGCAGGGCTAAAATCAAGCCCGTTATGATTACAGGTGATCATCGTTTGACTGCTGAAGCTGTGGCCCGCGAACTGGGCATACTCAGGCCTTATTCGTCCGGGAATAATTCGGCTGAAATTCTGACAGGAGCAGAACTGCAACAAATGAATGAGGAGGAGTTAACCCGTTCAGTTATGGGTACCGCAGTGTTTGCCCGGGTTACTCCTAAAGATAAGTTACGCATTGTCAGGGCCTATAAAAAGCTTAATCAGGTTGTAGCTATGACAGGTGACGGAGTTAACGATGCTCCTGCCCTAAAAGAGTCTGATATTGGAGTGGCCATGGGTAAAACAGGAACAGATGTGACTAAAGAAGCTTCGGCAATGATCCTGGCTGATGATAATTTTGCCACAATCGTGGCCGCAGTAGAGGAAGGCCGGGGAATCTACGAAAATATTCGAAAATTTATCCGCTACCTGCTTTCCTGTAACTTGGGAGAAGTCTTGCTGATGTTCCTGGCAACTTTAGTTGGCTTGCCTCTGCCTTTGCTGCCAATTCAGATTCTTTGGATGAATCTTGTGACAGATGGTCTGCCGGCGATGGCCTTAGGTATTGACCGGACCGAACCGGGGATTATGGATCGTCCTCCGCGCCCTCCGGGAGAAAGCATTTTTGCCCGGGGCCTGACTGCCAAAATTGCTACGTTGGGAACTATTATTGGCTTGGGGACACTCGTTGTCTTTGCAGCTGCCCTTTTCCTTGGTGAGGATTTGCAAAGTGCCCGGACAATGGCTTTTTGTACAATAGTATTTTTCCAGTTGATTCATGTTTTTGACTGTCGTTCGGAAAAACGGGGAATTTTTGAGATGAGCTTTTTCAGCAACATTTACCTTGTGGCAGCGGTAACGGTTTCAATCCTCATGCAATTGGCTGTTGTCTATGTACCTGTTTTACAAGTGATCTTCAAGACGACTCCTTTGGCAGGCTGGCAATGGGTCCTGATTTTGTCCGTAGCCTGTGCCCCTACGCTTTTTATGGGTTTCGTGCACTTGATCAAAAATACCTGGTTGGCCAAAGCTTCCCTGGCCCGGCGTTAAAGCAGGCCTGCTTTGTTAAACTGTTGACCCGCCGCCCGGGGCATAGTATGCTAAATTAAATTCACAATGCCTGCTTTAAAATCGGGCATTGTGAATTTAGGCATTGAAAGAGGGGTTGCAACATGAAATTTTGGAAAATGCATGGTCTTGGGAATGATTTTGTTTTCCTGGATCAGTTTTCGATGGCCGCAGGCGATTTCAACTATCCGGAATTAGCCCGGCAACTCTGTCATCGACAGTTCGGTGTCGGAGGGGACGGACTTATCCTGGTGCTTCCTTCTTCTGTTGCCGATGCCAGGATGCGTGTTTTCAATCCGGATGGTTCGGAACCGGAAATGTGCGGTAATGGAATCCGTTGTTTTGCCCGCTTTGTTTATGAACGAGGATATGCCAAAACTAATCCTTTAACGGCAGAAACTTTGTCGGGTATACTTTCCCTGCAGCTTATACTCGACGCAGATAAGGTAAGTGCGGTTAGAGTAGATATGGGGGAGCCTGTTTTAAAACCTCAAGACATTCCGGTTAATGTTCTGCTGGAACCGGTGCTTGAAGCGTCCCTGGAAATTGCAGGTCTTAACCTGCAATATTCTGCGGTTTCTATGGGTAATCCCCACTGTATTATTTTCCGGCAGGATTTTTCAACCCTGGATCTGGAAAGGCTGGGACCGGCAATCGAAGAACATCCCTTGTTTCCTAATAAAACCAATGTTGAGTTTATCCGTGTTGATTCCCCCGGGGAAATCACCATGCAGGTCTGGGAACGTGGTACCGGGCTTACCCTGGCCTGCGGGACCGGGGCTTGTGCGGCAGTAGTTGCTTCAGTACTTAATGGTTTGACAGAGAGGTCGGTGACAGTACATTTGCCTGGGGGAGACCTGCAAATTGAATGGGCTGAAAATAATCATCTCTATATGACCGGACCGGCGGTTTACACTTTCCGTGGTGTATTGTTATAATAGAAAGAATATTGATTATTAATAAGCTAAAACAACAAGTACATTTAAGGAGGATCTCACAGTGGAAGAAGCATTACGAATGCAAGCTATTCCCCCCTATTTATTTGCCCGGATTGATGAAAAGGTTGCCATGGCCAAAGCGAATGGAGTAGATGTAATCAGCTTGGGAATCGGCGATCCCGATCTGCCGACTCCGGATAATATTATTAACCGGCTGGTTGAGGCTGTTCATAATTCGGAGAACCATCGTTATCCATCTTATGTAGGTATGGTGGAATTCCGGGAAGCTGTAGCCCAGTGGTATAAACGCCGGGCGAATATTGATTTGGATCCCCGGACTGAGGTTGTGACCCTGATAGGTTCCAAAGAAGGAATTGCCAATATTTCCTATTGCTATCTTAATCCCGGCGATTATTCGCTGGTTCCGGATCCGGGTTATCCTGTATATAGTATCGGGGCTTTGCTGGCTGGCGGTATCTCCTATGCTATGCCTTTAAAAGAAGAAAACGGTTTCTTGCCTGATCTGGAGGCGATACCTGCCGACATCGCTCAAAAGGCTAAATTGATGTTTTTAAATTATCCGAATAATCCTACAGGTGCTGTTGCTGATGAAAGTTTCTATCTAAAAGCAATTGATTTTGCCCAAAAATATAATATCATCATCTGTCATGACGGTCCGTATTCAGAAATTGCCTTTAATGGCTACAGGCCTTTGAGCTTCCTGGAAATACCCGGGGCCAAAGACGTAGGAATTGAATTCCATTCAATGTCTAAAACCTATAATATGACAGGCTGGCGAATTGGTTGGGCAGCAGGCAATGCTAAAGTTATAAAAGCCCTGGGCAGGTTAAAATCAAATGTTGACTCGGGAGTTTTTCAGGCAGTTCAGGAAGCGGCGATTGAGGGTCTGCTGGGGAACCAGGATTCACTGAAAGAGATCAATAAAGTTTACCAGGAACGCCGGGATATAGTAATCGAGGGTTTGACTGGGATGGGCTGGAAACTGGAAAGACCTAAGGCAGCCTTTTATATTTGGCCAAAAGTACCAACAGGGTATACTTCGGCTTCGTTTTGTGAATATGTTCTGGAAAAGGCCGGTGTAGTAGTAACTCCGGGAAATGGTTATGGTGAATATGGTGAAGGTTATTTCCGTATTTCCTTAACAGTCAGTACTGACCGGTTAAAGGAAGCGATTAAACGGATGAAAGACAATTTAGGGCAGTTGGAATTTTGAGCTAAACGGACCCGGTATTAGACCAGGGTCCGTTCTGTTCGTTGAGAGGCAAAAGTTTTTTAAACCTGCCTGAATATGTTATGATAAACATATTAGTTGGTATACTTTAACTATCAGGGGTCAGAAACAAGTTTTCCTGGAAGAATGCCGGCCTTATTCTGAATACTTAATATAGAAGATAAATTTAGCTAAAGGGGTGAATGTCCCGGTTAACAGCAAGCTGGACCGGGCAGAATGTGGCAAATAGCATGACTGGATTCGGACGCGGAGAGGCGAACGGCAACGGCTGCCATTTTACTGTAGAGTTGAAATCTGTTAATCATCGTTTTCTGGAAGTTAAAGTCCGTCTTCCCAAAAACTATGGGATATTCGAAGACCGCATCAGAAAGATTATCCAGCAAAATGTCAGGCGGGGACGCGTTGAAGTCTACCTTAATATCACGGAAACGGAAGAAAGAAAGAGATTAGTTAAGGTTGACAAAGATTTAGCACTATCGTATGATAAGACTTTGAAGGAACTGGCAGCAGTTTTGGATACAGTATATCAAGCAGATATTTTTAATTTGGCAAGTTTACCTGAGGTTCTGGTTATTGAAGAACCGGAAATAGATTTGGAAAGTATCTGGGAAGTTTGTTCCCAGGCCCTGGTCCCGGCTTTAGACGATTTAAGAGCTATGCGTCGTACTGAGGGAGGGAAATTAGCAGAGGACATTTTAAGCAGATTGGATTTGCTGGCAGCGGAGATTGCCCAAATTGCTGCCCGCTCAGACCAGGTTGTTATTGATTACCAAAACCGGCTTAAAGAACGCCTTCAGGTCCTGATTGGTGAAGCGGTTGTTGATGAAGCAAGAATGGCCAATGAGGTGGCGATTTTTGCCGAACGAGCTTCGATAACCGAAGAACTGGTCCGGCTGGACAGTCATTTAAGGCAGTGCCGCTCGGCTTTTAAGAGTGATGATGTACTTGGGCGTAAGCTGGATTTTATGATTCAGGAAATGAACCGGGAAATCAATACCATTGGCTCCAAAGCGAATGATCTGGCAATCTCTCAGGCTGTTGTAATGCTTAAGAGTGAGCTGGAAAAGGTACGTGAGCAAATTCAGAATGTTGAATAGAATGAGACCGGAAAGGAGAATTACTCTTGGATATTAAACTTATTAATATCGGTTTTGGCAATATTGTTTCAGCTAACAGGATTATTTCTATTGTTAGTCCGGAATCGGCTCCGATCAAACGAATTATTCAGGAAGCCAGGGATGAGGGTATGCTGATTGATGCTACATACGGGCGGCGGACGCGGGCAGTGATTATCTGTGACAGTCATCATGTTATACTCTCAGCTGTACAGCCGGAAACAGTAGCTCATCGTCTTTCAACAAAAGAGGCTGCCGCCCATGTTGATGATCCTGCTGATTAAGGATAATAGGATTATGGGTAATGATTATGAAAGATAAAAAGCAAGGTTTACTAATTGTTATTTCTGGTCCTTCCGGAACCGGCAAGGGTACCTTATGCCTGGAGTTGCTGCGGCGGCAAAAGTTTGTTAAAGTTTCTGTATCCTGCACTACCCGGGCACCGCGTCCTGGTGAGACAGAGGGGATCAGTTACTTTTTTCGAACCCGGGAGGAGTTTGAACATTTGATCAAAAATGATCAAATGTTAGAGTGGGTAGAATTTTGCGGGAATTTTTATGGGACTCCGCGTTTTGCAGTGCAGCAGTTGCTTGAGGCCGGATATGATGTTGTCCTGGAAATTGATATTCAAGGTGCTCACCAGGTCAAGCAGCATTATCCTGAGGGAGTTTTTATTTTTATAGCACCTCCTTCAGTTGCCGTACTTTCCCAACGGATACATGATCGGGGCACAGAATCTGAGGAAATTATCCGGGAACGTCTGGCCAAGGCTATTCAGGAAATGAACTGTCTTTCAGAATATGATTATCTGGTAGTTAACGATGAAATTCTTAACGGAGTGGATAAACTGCAAAGTATAATTATTGCTGAAAAGTGCCGGGTCAAAAGGAATTGCCCGTATTTTAAGGGGGATATCAAGTAATGCAACAACCATCTCTCGATCTTCTGATGGAAAAAGTGGAAAGCAAATATACCCTGGTAGTAGCTACTGCCAAACATGCCCGTCATTTGATGGAGACCTTAAATCATGAAGGCTGTTCTAAAGGTGCCAAGCCTGTAAGCATTGCTTTAGAAGAAATTGTCCAAGGCAAGGTCCGGATTGAACAATTAAACGAATAAGTGAGGGCTATGTAATTATGCTTCAGGGCAAAACAATTCTTATTGGCGTTTCGGGTGGGATTGCTGCTTATAAGGCTGCCGAGGTTGTAAGCCGTTTGCGTAAATGCGGAGCGGAGACCCATGTGGTTATGACTGAGTCGGCAACTAAATTTATTGCTCCGTTAACCCTGCGGATCCTTTCGGCAAATCCCGTTCATCTTGAGATGTTTGAAGAACCAAAACTTTGGAATGTGGCACATATTGCTTTAGCTGAACAAGCCGATGCTGCCCTTGTTGTACCGGCAACAGCCAATATCCTGGCTAAAATGGCTATCGGGTTGGCCGATGACTTTTTATCGACAGTCCTGTTGGCTATGCGCAAACAGATTTTCGTGGCCCCGGCTATGAATCATGCTATGTATCATCACCCGGCAACTCAGGAGAACCTGGCTTGCCTGCGCAAGCGCAATGTCCGGACAATCGGACCGGCAGCAGGATTCCAGGCCTGTGGGACCGAGGGCGACGGCAGGATGAGCGAGCCGCAGGAGATTGTGGAGCAGGTAATGGAATATTTCTCTGCTGCCAAATGCCTGAAAGGGAAGAAAGCCTTGGTTACTGCCGGCGGAACGCAGGAACCTTTGGATCCTGTACGTTATCTGGGAAACAGAAGCTCAGGGATTATGGGTTACGCCGTGGCCCAGGCTTTGCAAGAAGCGGGGGCTGAAACTACCCTGGTAAGCGCTCCGACATCAATCGAGGTTCCGGCTGGGGTTCGGCCGGTATCAGTGACAACAGCCCTGGAAATGTTTGAGGCTGTTATGGAACGCTTTGCCGAAACCGATATTATTGTCAAGGCTGCGGCAGTAGCCGATTACAGGCCGGTTGATATTTCCGGCCAGAAAATCAAGAAACAGAAATCCAATTTACATCTGGAACTGATCTCTAATCCCGATATCCTGGAACAAATCGGCCAGCGGAAAACACATCAATTTTTGGTTGGTTTTGCTGCGGAAACAGAAAATTTATTAAAATATGCCCAAGAGAAAATGAACCGGAAAAATGTTGATTTGTTGGTTGCTAATGATGTGACCAAACCCGGAGCAGGATTTGGCAGCTCAACTAATATAGTCAGCTTTCTGTTCCGGGATGGGAAAAGAATAGATTGGCCTAAAATGCCCAAAATTGAGATTGCCCGCCAGCTGGTTCATGAGATTGCAGTTATGATGGGTTTGGAGAAGAAGGAGGAATAAATATTTAGATGGTTAAGAAACTGTTTACTTCCGAGTCGGTTACAGAAGGGCACCCGGATAAAATTTGTGACCAGATTGCGGATGCGATACTTGATGCCATGCTGGCCCTGGATCCTTATGCCAGGGTTGCCATTGAAACTGTTGTTACAACCGGCCTGGTGCTTGTCTGCGGTGAAGTAACAACTGAATGCTATGTTGATATTCCTGCTGTCGTTCGCAAGACAATCAGGGATATTGGTTACACACGTGCCAAATTCGGTTTTGATGCCGATACCTGCGCAGTCCTGATTTCAATTGGGGAACAGTCTGCTGATATTGCTCTCGGAGTTGATAAGGCTTTAGAGGCCAAAACCGGGGATGTTTCCGAGAAAAATATTGAATCAATCGGTGCCGGTGATCAGGGGATGATGTTTGGCTATGCTTCCAATGAGACGGCAAGTTATATGCCCCTGTCGATAGACTTGGCCCATCGTCTGGCTTTATGCCTGTGCAAAGTCCGGAAGAATGGGGAGCTTGACTATCTGCGTCCTGATGGCAAAACACAGGTTACTGTAGAATATGAGGACCATAAACCTGTCCGGATTGATACGATTGTTGTTTCGACTCAGCATCATCCCGAGGTTACGCAGGAACAAATTCGTCGCGATATCCTGGATCATGTTATTTTCCCGACTGTTCCTACAGAGCTGCTGGATGACCAGACCAGGTATTTTGTCAATCCAACGGGACGTTTCGCGATTGGAGGACCGCAAGGTGATTCCGGAGTAACCGGCCGCAAGATTATTGTAGATACTTATGGAGGAATGGCCAGGCATGGCGGGGGGGCTTTCTCCGGGAAAGACCCTACAAAGGTTGACCGTTCTGCCGCCTATGCTGCCCGCTATGCCGCCAAGAATATTGTGGCAGCCGGGATAGCCGAGCGCTGTGAAATTCAGTTGGCTTATGCTATTGGAGTAGCGCATCCTGTTTCTGTTTCCGTAGAAACTTATGATACGGGAAAAATTCCTGATGAAAAAATTGGAGAAATTATTAAGACTATGTTTGATTTCCGTCCTGCGGGTATAATCAAGGACTTGGATTTACGTCGTCCGATTTATAAACAAATTGCAGCCTACGGACATTTTGGGCGTACAGACCTGGATCTTCCCTGGGAAAAAACAGACAAAGCTGAGGAACTCAGAAAATTGGCAGGTCTTTAAAAGTCCAACGATTTCATGGCTGATGCAGAGGTCAAACAAGTGTTAATTTTGCCAGTTGGGATAATTAATGAGTAGGGAAGCCGGGTGGGTGGTTCTCTGCTCTTTTTCACTTTACCTGATCTGTTGGTTTTGGCAGGAGGTTTAATTAATATGTCGAATTTTTTAGGTAACCTAATTATCTGTTAACTTTATCCAAGGGAGGCGTCAGAGTGTTATATGCAGAGGTTCTGGTGGATGTAGCAAACCGGCGTCTGGATCGCAGTTATCATTATTTGTTGTCGGAAGGCATAAATTATAGGGTTGGCATGAGGGTGCTTGTTCCCTTAAAACATCGTTTGGTTCAGGGTTTGATTATAGATATCACAGCTAAGCTTCCCGCAGAATTAACTGCTGAACAAATTCGGCCTGTTTTTAAGGCCTTGGAGAGAGAAACTGCAGTTCCGGAAGATTTAATCTTCCTGGCCCGCTGGCTGGCTGAGACGACAATCTGTTCGATAGCCCAAAGCCTGCATACGGTATGGCCATTATTTAAAGGGAAAGTTGAGAAATGGGTAGTTCCCCTGTTTACGTCTGCAGACAATGATTTTCAGGCTCTTAAATTATTGGATCAGGAAACATTTAAAGCCCTGGCAGTCCTGCAGCGTTCCCGGCGCAAGGCTTTGCCGCTGGCAACCTACCTGAAACGGGCCCAATTAGCGAAACCTGCTCTGGAGGAGTTGGAAAACCAGGGGTGGCTCAGACAGGAATTCCGTTTTATCTCACGCTGGAATTTACCGGCGGTTTCAGAGCGGCACTTGCCGGCAGCAGAGGAAGCCTTTGATGCCGGGTTCAACGAAGGGTTTATTGGCGATCAGGCCTTGAGCAAGCAGTTAACCCCTGAACAGGAGTCTGCAGTTGCCGGGATACTTGCCGCCCTGCAAATTGCCGCTGAACAAAAGACTTCCAGGACACTTTTGCTGCATGGAGTTACCGGAAGCGGAAAAACAGAGGTGTATCTGCAGGTCATTAACAGGTTGCTGGCAGAGGGTGGGGATGTAATCCTGCTGGTCCCGGAGATTGCCCTCACCCCTCAAATTTCGGATTATTTTCAGGCTCAGTTTGATTCACGGGTTGCTGTCCTGCATTCCGGTCTGAAAGCAACAGAAAAGGTTAGGGTTTGGGAAGAGATAATTGCCGGCCAAAAACGGCTGGTGATAGGAGCCCGTTCGGCAGTCTTTGCCCCTTTACCGAATTTAAAACTGATAATTATGGATGAGGAGCATGACAGTGCCTATAAGCAAAGCGAAAACCCCAAATACCATGCTCGTGATGTGGCCCGAAAACGGATGGAACAGCAAAATGGAGTTGTTTTGCTGGCCAGTGCTACTCCTTCGTTAGAGGCCTATGCGGCGGCTCAAACCGGCAAGGTAAACCTTATAGTCCTGAAAAAGCGTGCCGGGGGCAGTTCACTTCCTCCTGTTGAGATAGTGGATATGCGTCAGGAGTTATTGCAAGGCAACAGAAGTATATTTTCCGATAGTTTGCAAGCCAAACTCAGGGACAGGGTGATTAAGGGTGAGCAAAGCATGCTTTTCCTTAATCGCCGCGGTTATTCAACCTTTGTAGTTCGCCGGGAATGCGGTTACACTGTACGCTGCCCAAATTGTGATGTCTCTTTAACCTTTCATAGTGCAGGACATAAAATGTGCTGCCATTATTGTAATCATGCAGAAGAGCCTCCGCTGCGCTGTTCCCAGTGCGGCAGCCGTTATATCCGCTTTTTTGGCCAGGGGACACAACGGGTGGAAGAGGATCTCCAAAGCTTGCAGCCGGATATCAGGATAATGCGCCTGGACTGGGATACTACCCGCTCCAAAGAAGCACATCGTTTGATCCTGGAAAGCTTTAGAAGGCAGGAGGCTCAAGTTTTGGTAGGAACACAGATGATGGCCAAAGGACTGGATTTTCCTAATGTGACCCTGGTAGGAGTTATTGCCGCCGATCAGGCCTTAAATATGCCTGATTTTCGGGCGCGGGAAAGGACCTTTCAATTACTGACCCAAGTATCGGGCCGGGCCGGCCGAAGCAAAAAGGCCGGGGAAGTCGTTATTCAGACTTATTCCCCGGCAGACCGGGCCATTGTCAAAGCGGCAGCCCATGATTTTGCCGGATTTTTCTGGGATGAGATCCGTTATCGCCAAAATTTAGGTTATCCTCCCTTTACTCACTTAATCAGGGTCTTACTTTTACACGAAGTTGAAGAAAAGGTAATCAGGGCGGCTCATGATCTGGCGGCCTTCCTGAGGGCAAGAATGACCGGCCCAGAATATGGGAATACTGAAATCGATATCCTGGGTCCTGCTCCGGCATTATTTCTGCGTTTGAAGAATCGATATCGCTGGCAAGTAGCAGTTAAAGCCAAAAGAATGGATATTTTAAGAGCTTTTTTACACCTGGGGGTCAAAGATTTATATAATTCGCCGTCGAGTAACGGGATTAACCTGAACATTGAGGTTGATCCGCTTTCCAGCTGAAACTTAAAGGTCAAAAATATTTAAGAATTGAGTTTAAGGTAATAATCCGGGTTAAAGAGAGGAAGAAAGTAATGGCTGTTTATCAAATAGTTAAAATAGGTTCTCCGGTCTTAAGGGAAAAGGCTGTTGAAGTAAAACTAATTACACCTGCCATTGAGAAATTGTTAAATAATATGGCTGATACTTTATATGCGGCCGAAGGATTAGGCTTGGCGGCACCCCAAATTGGTGTTCCCAAACGGGTTGTTGTAATTGATGTCGGAGATGGTCTTCTGGAATTGATTAATCCCGTTATCCTGGAGAAACGCGGCAATAAAGCAGCTGCTGAAGGATGTCTCAGTATTCCCGGGACTACCGGGGAAGTAGCCAGGGCCGCCAAGGTCAGGATTCAGGCTTTGAACCGTCAGGGTGAACTGGTTGAGCTGATGGGTGAGGGTGTGTTGGCCCGGGCCTTTCAGCATGAAATAGACCATTTGGATGGGATTTTATTTGTGGATATTGCCAGGAAGACCTACAGGCAATAATGAACTCGTTCAACTAAAGTTGAACATCAAGCAGAGTACGGGGGATACCCCTGCTCGGAGAATATGAAATAAGGCTAAGGGGGTTAAGGATGCGGATCATATTTATGGGAACTCCGGATTTTGCAGTTCCTTCATTAGAATACTTATTTAAAGAAGGACATGAGATTTTGACAGTATTTACTCAACCGGACCGGCCGGCCGGCCGGGGAAAACAGCCAAGGAAAAGTCCGGTAAAAGTTGCAGCTCAAAAACTTGGTTTAACTATTCGGCAGCCCGGGCAGATAAATACTCCTGAAATAATCGAATTGTTAAAAAGCTTACAGCCGGAGCTGATAATTGTAGTTGCTTACGGAAAAAAGCTTCCTCCGGAGATCTTGAAGATACCGGAGAAGGGTTGTCTGAATGTACATGCTTCTTTGCTTCCGGCTTATCGGGGAGCGGCCCCTATTCACTGGGCGATTATAAACGGGGAAACTCAAACCGGGATAACTACGATGCTGATGGATGAGGGTTTGGATACCGGGGATATCCTGTTAAAGAAGGTTTTTCCGGTTTCCGGTGAGGCGACAACCGGAGAAGTTCATGATGCTTTGGCTGAAATAGGCGGGGAACTGCTGCTCGAAACGATTGCTGCCTACAGCCGGGGTGATTTAAAAGGAGTTGCTCAAACAGGAGAGAGCAGTTACGCTCCTCTGCTGAAAAGAGAGCATGAATGGCTTGATTGGTCACGTAAAGCAGTTGAACTGCATAATCAGATCCGGGGTCTGAATCCCTGGCCAGGTGCAGTTACCAAATATAAGGGAGAAAATTTAAAAATATGGCAAAGCTCCCTGGTATCCCAGGCTTTGGCCGGGGATATATCAAATCCTGAAGATTTGGCGCAGGAAAGTCCGGCCCGGGAATTTGGCCAAGTCCTGAGGATAGTTGACGGGGGAATTATTATAGGGACAGGCGAAGGGGAACTCCTGCTAAGACAAGTACAGCCTGCCGGCAAGCGGATTATGCCTGCCCGCGACTTTTTCCTGGGCAGACATGGCCAAATCGGCGAAAAGCTCGGGATTTAAAGCCTGAGGTTAGTAAATCATTATAATTAAACTTTCGAGGAGGAAAGACTTATGTTTTTTGGTTTTGGCTGGGATCCAACCTTGATTTTGTTGATTCCGGCAATTCTCTTATCAGTATATTCACAGTTTAAAATATCTGCAGCCTTTCGGCGTTATTCCAAGGTTCCTTCTCGAAAGAGCTTGAACGGAGCCCAGGTTGCCCGGATGATCCTGCAAAGCGAAGGCCTTTATGATGTGCAGATCGAATCTGTCAAGGGAAGGTTATCTGACCATTATGATCCGAGAACAAGGGTTGTGCGTCTGAGTGAGGATATTTATCATGGTACTTCTCTGGCTTCGGTAGCCGTTGCCGCCCATGAGACCGGACATGCCTTACAACATGCTGAAAGTTATTTTCCCCTGCAGTTGCGTTCAACCTTTGTTCCGGTAGCAAGTTTCGGCAGCAGTTTGGGACCAATTCTGATTTTAGTGGGCTTCTTTATGCCGGCTTTTAATTTCTTGCTGCAGCTGGGTATTATAGCTTTTTCCTTTGCAGTGCTTTTTCAACTGATAACCTTGCCGGTGGAGTTTAATGCCAGCAACAGGGCCATGGCGCTTTTAGTAGACGGCGAAATGTTGGACAGGGATGAGGTTCGGGGTGCCCGTTCAATGCTGAATGCCGCTGCCCTGACCTATGTTGCTGCGGCTTTAGCTGCTGTTTTGGAATTAGCCCGGTTTATTATTATAGCTCAAGGAAGAAGTGATGAATAAGGAAAATGCACGCTGGCAGGCGGTGCAGATCTTGCTGCGCGTTTATCAGGGGTCCTATACCAATCTTGTTCTGAAGAATACTTTACGGCAAACCGCAGATTCCCGCGACCGCCAATTAATTACGCTGCTGGTTAACGGTGTGCTTAAAAACCGGGAAACCCTGGATTTTGCCCTGCGGCAGCATTTGCGGAAACCGATCTCAGCTTTGCCGGCCCCTGTACGGGAGATTTTAAGAGTCACCGCTTACCAGATACTCTACCTTGACAGGATACCGGCCGCTGTGGCTATAAATGAAGGGGTAGAACTGGCCAAAAGACAGGATTTTAAATTTACGGGCTTGGTAAACAGTGTTTTGCGTCGGGTAATGCTGCAGGGGTGGAATTTGCCTTGGCCGGATAAAGAAAAGCAGCCGGTACGCTATCTGAGTGTACGGTATTCCCATCCTGAATGGATGGTGCGGCGTTGGTGGAAACGCTGGGGCTTCAGCCAAACGGCAGAACTTTGCCGCTTAAATAATGAACCGTCTCCAACCTGGATCCGGACCAATACCCTGAAGATTTCCCGCGAAGAACTGGTTGAAAACCTTCAGGGTGAAGGAGTGAAAGTGGAACTGGGGGCCAGGGTGCCGGAAAGTTTGCTTATTCAGGACTTTGGGGCCCTGGAACGTTTGGAGAGTTATCAGGCCGGAAATTTTACCGCTCAGGATGAGAGCTCACAGTTGGTTGCCCATATCCTGCAGCCCGGGTCAGGGCAAACTGTGCTGGATGCTTGCAGTGCACCCGGGGGCAAGGCGACCCATATAGCCCAGTTAATGGGCAACAGAGGTCAGATCCTGGCTTATGATATTTATCCTCATAAACTCGAACTGGTAAGGAAGCTGGCCGAACGTTTGGGAATAAAAATTATTCAGCCTGTTTTGGGAGATGCCCGCGAATTGCCGGGAGTAAAAACCCGGTCGATGCACAGGGTATTGGTTGATGCTCCCTGTTCAGGATTAGGAATTATCAGAAGAAAAGCAGATTTACGCTGGCAAAAGCAGGAGACTGATATTCAAGTTTTGGCAAAACTGCAGCTGCAGATCCTGGAGCAGGCGGCCAGGTGTGTGGTGGTGGGCGGCGAGTTAGTCTACTCGACCTGTACGATTGAACCGGAGGAAAACTTTGAAGTTGCTAAAACTTTCAGGCTGAACCATCCTGAGTTTGAAGTCCTGGATATCACCGGGACCATACCTTTTATGCCGCTGGAAGAACAGGATCTCAAACCTGCCCGGAAGGGGATGTTACAGCTGCTTACTCAAAGACACGGAACTGATGGCTTTTTCCTGGCAAAATTCCGGCGCCGGGAAGTTTAGCTGGAATGAATTGGGTGAATACTAATGGCAAGCTTGGAATTACGCGGGTGTTTGGAGAAAGAGCTTAGCGAAGCATGTCAAAAACTTGGTCTGAAAAGTTTTCGGGCAGGGCAATTATTTCGTTGGGTACAGCTGAATGCTGTCCGTTCCTGGGAGGAAATGCATAATATTCCGGAGTCCGAACGCCGAAAATTACAGACAATGCTTTATTTGTCTCCTTTGAAATTATTAAGGGAGCAGCAAGCCCGGGATGGGACCCACAAATATCTGTTTGGTTTGGAGGATGGCGAATGCATTGAATCCGTTCTGATGAATTATGAACGGGAGCTTTCCCGTAACCGGCATACGGTTTGTATTTCTACCCAGGTAGGCTGTGCGGTTGGTTGTGCTTTTTGTGCAACGGGCTTGGGTGGCTTTCGCCGGAATTTAAGTGTTGGCGAGATTGTTGGCCAGGTTTTGGAAATCAGCCGTTCTATTGCCCGGAAAGATCCGCCGGCCAAGGTAACTAATCTTGTGTTTATGGGGATGGGGGAGCCTTTATTAAATTATGAAGCTGTACTTAAAAGTCTGGAAATCCTTAACCGGGAGACAGGCCAAAATATTGGCATGCGCCGGATGACACTTTCGACAAGTGGGGTGGCACCTAAAATCAGACAATTAGGGCGTGATAATCCTCAGGTGGGGCTGGCTGTTTCTCTCCATTCTGCTCTCGATAGTGTAAGGAATGTTCTGGTGCCTATTAATCGTCGTTATCCTTTAAGAGAACTAATGGCTGCTTGCACTGAATATATTCGCTTAACAAACAGGCGTATTACGTTTGAGGTAGCTTTAACCTCCGAAAATGTCAAACGGGAAAGCGCCGAAGCACTGGGAAAGCTATTAAAGGGCTGTCTTGCGCATATAAATCTAATACCAGTGAATCCGGTGGCTGAAACAAATATGCTTAAACCGAAGACTGAAGAGATATCTCAATTTGCCGGAATTCTGGAAAGCTACGCTATTCCGGTTTCAATTCGGGAGGAACGAGGCACGGATATTAATGCGGCCTGCGGCCAGCTCCGTGGTCAATGGAAGGTGGATAGGAATGAGTCTTTTAGCTCGCTTTGAAGAGGTTGCCGAACTTCTTTTTACAGGACCGTTTAAAAGAAAAACAACCCGTCTTCAGCCGGTGGAAATTGCTAAAGAACTTGTGAAAGAGATGTTGCGCCATAAACAGGTCAGTATTTCCCAGGTTTATGTACCTAATATTTACAGAGTGTTTCTTCATCCTAAGGATTGGGGGCCATTGGCAAGTTTCGGGGAGACTTTCATGCTTGAATTATCCAGGCATATATATTTGGAGGGAGAGCGTAATGGTTATACTTTTCTTAGCAAGCCTTTAGTTGAACTGCATGCTGATGAAACAATAAAATTACGCGAAATGTCAATTGAAGTTGATTTTGATGATTCTCTGGAAATCGAGTGGGGAGAAAAGGAAGCTGGTTTTCCGGAAGATGAGCTTGCGGAAAATAAGCATCAGGAGCAGGAATTATGGCGTAACCATACAACTATTTTTAATGATCAAGACCTGATAATCTTCCAGGAAGAAAGTTCAGGCAGCAGGAATTTACAATACATTCTCGAAATCATTGAAGGACCGGATGGGGGAAAGCAGATTCCTCTTAATGCCGAAAGCATTTATATTGGACGTCATGCCCAGTGTGAACTCGCAATTAATGATCCTGAAGTGTCCCGTCGGCATATTAAAATGACCCGAAGTAACGACGGCTGGCTGCTTGATGACCTGGGAAGTACCAATGGGACCCTTATCAATGGTCAAAGAATTTCTCGTCAACTGGTATCGCCTGGTGACCGGATTCAATTGGGTCAAAGTGTCCTGGCGATTAAACGGGTGTAGGGGGTACCTATGCAAATCGTTTTGGTTATAGGCCGGTTTATATTTTTAGGTTTGGTATATCTCTTGTTTTTTCGTTTCTTAACCGCACTGTTAGCCGATTTAAGAGAAAGAGGTATAATGGTCCGGTCAGGTCAGGAGTTTGGACGGTTGGAAGTTCTTACCGGGGCCGATCTTCTGCCTAAGGGACGTATTTTACGGATCGACAGCAAAGGATTGCGGATCGGACGCGGCAAAAATAATGATATTGTGCTGCCGGATCATTTTGCATCAATCGAACATGCCTTATTCAGGCAGCAAAAAGGAGTAACGATGCTTGAGGATTTGGGAAGCACTAACGGAACATGGGTTAACGGTGAACGCATCCATTCTCCTGTACAACTTGTGGCAGGTGACTATGTAAAAATTGGAAGCGTTACTTTTCAATACTCGAGGTGGGAAGATGAGAGTTCTAAGTTTCAGTGAAACCGGGCAGGTACGCAAAAATAATGAGGATGCTTTGCTTGTTTTGTCAGGAGATGGACTGTTTGCTGTTGCTGATGGCATGGGAGGCCACCAGGCAGGTGAAATTGCCTCAAATACTGCCGTAAGTGAAATAAAAAAACAGGCTGTTAAACTCCGGGAAATTACTAATGACAGGCTGGAATATTGGTTAAAAGAGGTAATTGGCCAGGCCAATAAAGTTATTTATGAAAGTGCCGTTTGTTCTCCGGAAAATCAGGGTATGGGAACAACCTTAACAATGTTGGTGCTGAGACAGAATCAGGGATTTGTAGCCCATATTGGTGACAGCAGGGCTTATTTGTGGCGGAATGGGGAATTACTAAGGTTGACAGATGACCATTCCTTGGCCGAAGAGTTAGTGCGCAGGGGTCAGATTACTGTTGAGGAAGCGGAGAAACACCCGCAAAGACATGTTTTAATGAGGGCTTTGGGAGCTTCCAGGAAGATTGAAATCGATTATCGGACATGTGATTTGCAGTCTGGTGATGTTTTCTTGCTTTGTACAGATGGGTTTTCCAATCTTTTGAGTGATGAGGAACTTGCGGAAAAATTCAAACGGCAGGAATCATGGGAAACCCGCTTCGATAGGTTAAAGGGGCTTATTCTGGAAAGGGGAGCTCCGGATAATTATACAGCTCTGTGCTGTATAATGGAGTAATTTTATGTTTAATTGTTTGCTGACGCGGGCCTTGATTATTGCTCTCTTGTGGACAGGACTTATTTTAATGAAAGCTGACGGAAAAATGAACACTCAGCTTCTTTGGCAGGCAATAATTTTTTCAGCTGTGTTAATTATGGGGTTTTTATTGGAAAGAATATTTAAATATCATGGTGATCAGTATTTAATACCGGTTGTCGCCGCTAGTTTTGGTGGGGCAACGATGTCGTGTTTCTTGTGCGGCACCCACCGGCTGCGCTCCAGCCTGACAACGCGCAAGTTC
>JAQVLN010000072.1 GCA_028704155.1 Desulfitobacteriaceae bacterium | reverse complement strand
GAGATTTCCCGCAGCATAAGCTGGTAAGGCCCCTGAAAGATTATCAGGTTGATAGGCCGGGTGTGGAAGCGCCGTGAGGTGTGAAGCTGACCGGTACTAATAGGCCGAGGGCTTGACCTGAAGCGAGGTTTGAGGTGTATTCTAATGACAATAATTAAATCTGTGCAGTTTTGAGGGAACAAATACATTTGGTGACTATACCGGAGGGGTTCCACCCGTTCCCATCCCGAACACGGAAGTTAAGACCTCCAGGGCCGATGATACTTGGATCGCAGGATCCTGGGAAAGTAGGTCGTTGCCAGGTAACATAACATAATAAGAAAGGGAGTTTGCAACTACAAATAAGTAGTTTTGCAACACTCCCTTTCTTATTTGAGTATTTTATATTTAGAAGCTGATATTGTAAGCTTGCACTCATATTACTGGAATACTCCAATTGTAGCGTTAGACGCTCAAGATGCTCAATATATTGATGAGTGGTCCATCTGGCTGGATATTAGTATTCTTAATCAAGAAGGTGCTGCTGGTTGTTAGAAGAGAGTTGGTACACTAAATGTGAGATAAAGATGATTTAAAATGAAATACTTAGAAGGGAATTTTAAAGATATAACGAATCTTTAAGCTATACAGAAACGGAGCCAATATTTACTAAGTAAGGGGGCAAAAAAGCAAAATGTAGAGGAGGAGGAAGAATAAAATAAGGAGAGAAAGAAAAAAGTAAAAGATGGAGGAGGAGGAGAAAAATGCTGAAAAAAATTAGACAAAAGTTGTTATGTAAAAGTATGGCAATAGCGGTAGCGGTGTCATTGGCATTTATACCATTTCCGATAACATTCGCTTCAGCGAATGACGCTAGTTCAGTAACTCGAATTGGTGGGAGTGATCGGTATGAGACAGCAGCTCTAATAGCTCAAAAAGGTTGGACTGGAGTGACAGATAATGTTGTGCTCTCAGCTGGAATGACTGACAACCTTGTGGATGCACTAACTGTTGGTCCATTGGCTTCGAAACTGAAGGCTCCAATTCTCTTAACAGATGGCGGACAAACATTGAACTCATTAGCTAAAGCGGAATTATTGCGCCTTAAGCCCAAAAAGGTTTTTGTAACGAGCGGTACAGGCGTAATTAAGCCTTCGGTTATTGAAGAAATTAAAACAATGGGTATTACAGCTGTTTCTCTTGGTGGTTCTGACCGATATGAGACAGCAGTAAACATAGCCAAAGAAATGGCAAATCAGGGTATAAAAGTTTCTCGGGTTATGTTGGTAGCCGGCTGGGGTCAATCGGTTGATGCCTTGTCTGCTGGCCCGATTGCGGCGACACAGGAAATCCCTATTTTGATTACCACTCAAGCCGAACTCCCAGCTTCTGTTAAGGCTTATATTGAGAGTATTAAGACAGAAGTCACAGATTCCTATGTCTTAGGAGGACCAGCGGTAGTATCTGATTACGCTAAGAGTCAGCTACCGGGCAATGTGAAAAGATATTATGGTCAAACAAGGTATGAAACAAATCTGGAAGTATTGAAGAACTTTAAAGAACTATACAGAAATAAAAAGGTATATGTCGCCAATGGAGAAACCCTGGTTGATGCTTTGGCGGGAGTGCCATTAATGACGGTTTCGCAATCACCAATCGTATTAGTAAATCAGCAATTGACTGATGCTACGAAGGAATATGTCAAGTTAAATATTTCAACTTATGATATGGTTGCATTAGGTGGTGAAGGTGTTGTTCCTACAGCCGTAATGAATACCTTAACAGCTAAGGTTTCCTATGCAACCGACAAAGCCACAATCGGTTCAACAGATGCTACCAAGCTATTGGAAATGAAAGATAATATTTTAATTACCGGAAACAATTTAGCTTTGGAAAATGCTGAAATTAATTACAGTGTTTATATTAAGGGTAATAATGTTACTCTGAAAAACCTCAATGTTAAAGGGACAATTTTTATAGATCCGGGAATTAATGGAACGGCAACGTTAGAGGGCGTAACTGCTGCCAATATTGTGATTCTTTCCGGAGCACCGCATAGTATTACTATTAAGCAGACAACGGCCGGACAGATAATAATTAGCTCTGATGGCAATACAAGAGTTGTACTTACAGATGTAACTATCAATGGATTAACTGTTCAAACAGCAGTAATTTATGAAGACGGAGTAAAAGTGGGGACAATCACTATAGATTGTGGATCAGGAAATGATCTGGGTATAATAACTATTCACAGTGATCCCGAGCGGACAATAGAAGTTAATTTTGAAGGGACTTTTAATCGACCTGTCAGGGTTGAGGGTGAGGGGACCTCTATTATTAACTATCCATCTGACGGTGCCGGCGGCGGTGGAGGCGGCGGAGGCGGCGGTGGCGATTCGGCCACGTTACCTTTAATCAGTTCAATTACGAGTGGAGCTTCAGGTCCGAATATTGCAAATATCAACAACACCCAGAAGACTATAGAGATAATTCCGAGTGCCGATATCTACAAACGTCCGACCATTAAGGTTAGCCAGAATTCCGCTATGAAGTTAAAAGTGATAAGAGAGGCAAAAACTTATGATTTGGGTACTTGGAGTTTAACTAAGTCGGATAATGGTAACGAAATCTTAAGTGACCTGCGCAACTTGGACTTTTTTGAAACTCTAAAATTCCTTCAAGTATCTGGGCTAACAACAAGTTCGGAGATATTCAGTGTTATAGATTTTCAGGCATTGCTGACTGCTGCAAAAAGTCTGGATCCTAGTGATAAAGATATTGTGTATGATAATATCACCTCTATCCTTGAACTGGTACAAGGGAATCCTCCAACAACTGATTTTTACCAAGCTCTAAGACTACCGCAGCTTTACTCAGTTACTGACCTTGCTACACGAAACAGCATTAAGGCTATCATTACCGCTGCAATACCTGCTGCCTCAGGGGTAACTGCTGATCAATTATTGGGATCCGACACATCAGCATCTGCTATTGCCACTCTTACTAACTCCGGGCAAATGAGTACTTTTCTTGAAAATATCGACTTCACCAATCTTTTTAGTGCTTTAAGAAAATCGCCTCAGAAACAAGCAATATATGAAGCAATTGACTTTACATCAATGTGGAAAGGAATACCATCAAGTAAGATGTTAAGTGTAGGTGTTCACCTTTCCAAAATTCTGGATACAGTAAACACAGGTGATGCAATTAATTTTGGTCGTTTGTTGCAATTACTAATGTCAGATCCAAATGAAGTATATCTGGAATTAACTAACTCTGCAGGAACCACTCAATATCGTTGTTACAACACACCTGAAGTTTGAATCATTAATAAAACATAGAGAGTTGAGTTTCAACTCTCTATGTTTATTAACAAGCCTAAGTTTTAGGATAATAAGACTGACTTCTTATTTTTGAGGCTTTATTACGTAAAAATAGTAAAAGGAAAAACAAAGATTTTCGTGATATTAAAATTATAACGTTCTATAATAATTGAGGAGGATCACATGGAAGAAGAAATTGATTTGCGGCGATACTGGGAAGTATTGAAAAAACGTTGGTTGCTTATAGTGGTCTTGCCTTTGGTTGCCGCAATAATAAGCGGGGTTGTCAGTTTTTATTTCTTAAAACCAGTTTATCAAGCATCTGCCACGCTGATCGTTGGCCAAAAGGTTTCCGATTCTTCCGAGACCTTGACTGCAGAAAGAATGCTTAATTATAATATGCTAATGGCAAACCAACTACTTGCCAGAACCTATGAAACGATCGCTAAGAGTCGTACCGTCGAACAAAAAGTACTCCAGGAATTAGAATTACCACTTACTATCGCAGAGCTTGATAGTCTGATCTCTATAAATCAGATTAAGAACACAGAGGTCTTAAAAATTTCAGTTAATAATAAAGATCCTGAGATGGCTGCCCTGATTGCAAACACTTTGGTTGAACAATTTTCTAAAACAGTTATGCAAATAAAAAAAATTGACAGTGTCGGCATATTAGATAAAGCAGTGACTCCGACCAGTCCTATTAAACCCAAGAAGAAGTTAAATGTCTTAATCGCTTTTGTTATAGGGCTGATGACTTCTGTAGGGCTGGTATTTTTGCTTGAGTATATGGATAATACTGTCAAGACGTCTAAGGATGTTGAGGATCTTCTGGGGATTCCAGTACTTGGCTTGATTCCTGTTCATCAAACAGTAAAGAAGCAGAAGAAGGGAAGATTCCGTTGGTAGATTCATTAATTATTCTAGAACAATTGAAATCTCCAATTGCAGAGGCCTATCGGACACTCAGAACAAATATTCAGTTTGCGAGTGTGGATTTAAAGAACAAGAAGATCATGATCACCAGCTCAGGCCCGGGAGAAGGAAAAAGTTTTACGATTGCCAATCTGGCTGTAAGTATGGTTAATGCCGGAGAGTCAGTGCTGATAATCGATGCCGATTTACGAAAACCCACCCAGCACAAAATATTTGAGTTGAACAATGAGGAAGGACTGTCGTCTGCCTTGGTTCAGGGTCAAGAATATAAAAAATATTTGAAGGAAACGTCTGTAGTGGGTTTATCCGTTCTTACATCTGGTCCAATTCCACCCAATCCGGCTGAGCTTCTTGGCTCAAAGAGGATGAAGTGTTTACTTGAAGAAGTGAGTAAACACTTCAACATTATTCTCATTGATACACCACCTATTATTGCGGTTACAGATGCCGCAATTATTGCCCAGGAAGTTGATGGAGTCATTTTTATCTTAGCTTATGGTGAGGTGAACAAGGATTTAGTGAAAAGTGCAAAAGAACAGTTGGACAAAGTAGGGGCTAAGATCTTGGGTGCAGTAATTAATAAAATTGATATGAAGGCTAATGAATATCATTATTATTACCGTTCTTATGATGCAGACCATAAGAAAAAGAAGAAGCATCGTCAGTATGATAGCTGATGTTTAATTCAAACTTGACCATCGCGTCTTCAATAGGCGGTTTAATAGTGTAAATAGACCCTGCCAAGGACGGTAGGGCCTACTTTCTTTCTGTCTTTCTGACAAACTATAAAAGAGACTAAAAATGGGCATAGGCCTTAAGAACTTGTTGCTTGGCATTTTGTCCCATCTCATAAGCTGCAAACAAACTTGAGAGGTTCAAGGAGGAGATTCCTTCTAACACGACATTTGTGGCATCTTTGGCTAAACCAATTCCGGTCAAAAATTCCCGGTAAGAGATGTTTAGTTTTTCTTCAGGCGGTGGGTTAGCCTGAACAAAGGTTTCTGCTGAGCTAAAGGTCGCTTTAGCCTGGAGTATACAGACTTTATAAGCGTCTAATGTTATGTTCTTCTTTTGTAAGGCCAAAGTATTGTTCTTGACACTCTGCATAGCTTGGAGCGTCTGCTGATAAGTATCAGACATCAGTTCCCTGTATGAAGAGGATACATTTTTTGTTGTTGGGGAATCGGCGGTTTGTGATGCCGGGTTTTGAGTCGAAGTATTAGATGTGGAATTCCGGGAGGATGATGTGTCCGATGTTGATTCATTAGGAGGCAGTTGTGAATTTGTAGAAGATGAAGCTTGATCAAATCTTTGAGTAGTTTTATGGACTTCATTCATATATTGCTTGGCAATTCTCTTTCCATTAAATACTTGCCAGCCCGTATAGCTTCCCAGTACTAAAATAAACACCGCAAGGATCGCGATAATATGTCGGGGTTTAAATTTTTTCATTTCAATACCTTCCTTATGTAGAATGTAACTTTTCTTGTAAATTATAGCATTATCTAATCTAGATTAAAAGATTTAAAATCTGGGAGCAGTATACCAGGAGAAGGTAAATTCGCCTTTTTAGGGTATCTTCGGTATAATTAGAGTAGATTCTGTCCAAGTTGGATTTTCGGATAAACAGGAACTATTAGACAGCTATCTGCCATGGTCCGAAGCGCTGCCGGAATCATGTCAGGCAAAGAAAACAAGAAAAGAACGATCCGAATTCGGCTAACGCGATATTTGTAGAGGGATGAGAAGATTGAAGAACAGCTTTTTATTGTGGTGGGTAATGGTCTTATTATGTTGTAGTATGATTTTTTACTTTACTTCTTCATCTGAATATACATATAAAGAAACTAAAAAAACTATTATGAAAGTTGTTAAAAACAGTGAAATGGTAGATGCTGTTAACTGGGCTATTAGAAAATTAGCACATGTCACATTGTTCGGTTTATTAGCATTTCTGGTACAAAGAGCGATGCAGACTAAGAAACAATCGTATGTCTTCGCTTGGATATTCTCTACATGTTGTGGTATATTTGATGAGTGGCATCAATCTTTTCATCCGGGGAGAACTTCATTAATTTCTGATGTAATTATTGATTCAACTGCAGCTTTGGGTATACTTATAATTGTGTATTTGTATCATAAGGGGAAAAAAATGAAAACTTATTAAGTTTTTTATGATCAGAATATTTTGTAAGGAGTTTTCAAGGACTTATCTAATTATAAATTGGCAGGTGAAATTATGAAAAAGAAGTTTCTAATCGGTACAGGTATTTTTGTCTTATTTATTGCTGCCATCTGCTTTTGGAGTTACAACAAATATCTTAGGCCTGACCCAAAAATTAATGAACAGCTCTATAATCAGTTTGGGTCAGATTTCTTTAATTTTCCTGATGATCAAAAAGTGACCAATAATGTTGCTGCAGGAATACCAGATAATTCGGGAGAAATAACTGGTAAGGAGTTAAACGATAATTTAAAGCCTTTATATTCAACAGAACGGTCTGAGCGGGAGGATATAGATGCAGAATCAGACTTGGTGGAGAAATCGATCTTGCAAAACCAAATTGTCAATAAATATATGCCACAAATTAACAGTTTACGGAATACGGCCTTAAGCCGTCTTGATACGCTTTATTCAGCGGCAGTTAATGAGTATAAGCAACGCAAAAAAGAGGGTACATTGAACCGTTCAGCACTGGCCCAAAAGTACATTCAAGCTGGAAAAATGCTTGAAGGAAATGTAGATAGTCAGTTTGAGAATATTTTAAATAAAATGCAGACTGAAATGATTGCTAATAATTTTTCCACAGATGAAGTTAGTGTTATTAGGAATGAATACGAAAAGGCGAAGTCTATGAAACGATCAGAGCTTATGGCCAATGCCTTGAAATAATGCACAATATGTATCAAAATGTTTATCATTGGTTATATATATAATCCTTATCAAATGAAAAACTGGTCGTTTTGTTTATTGTATTGAATAAAATATTTGCCACTGCGCTACTGCAATTAAATTACATGGCATAAAATAATGCTATGACATAAATTTAGTATTAGTCGGAGATTAAGCAAAGTATGAAGGGAGGGCGCGAATCTTTGACTACGGCGATCATCATTACGCTATTTATTGTTGGGATTATTTTAATTGGCTTGGAACTTTTAGTGATTCCCGGTTTTGGAATAAGTGGAATTTTAGGAATAGCAGCCTTGGTAACTGGTATAATATTTGTATCAGATACTTGGTATGAGGCAATGCTTTATTCATTTGGGACGTTTGTGATTTTGGCTATTTTAGTTTATTTGAGTTTTCGTTTTAAGGGAACCAGAAAAATGTGGGAAAAGCTTTCCTTAAATACCCGTCAAAGCAACCAGTCAGGCTATACTGCTCCAACATACAATTATGCAGACTATCTTGGAAGGCAAGGTATAGCACTTACCCAATTAAGACCGGCAGGAACTGCAGATTTTCAGGGTAAACGAGTGGATGTAGTAACCGAAGGCGGCTATATTAAGGAGGGGTCGCAGGTGAAAGTGATTGCTGTTGAGGGCGTAAGGATTATTGTTAGAGAAGTTAATTAGAAGGAGGTGAACCCGGTTATTCCGGGTATACTATGACTACTACGATTATTTCTGTAATTATAATTATTGCTTTAGTGGTTGCGGTAATAAGTATAATTCTATCGTTTGTTCCGGTGGGCCTTTGGATTTCTGCTTTAGCGGCCGGCGTTAATATTGGGATTGTTACCTTAATCGGTATGAGACTGCGTCGGGTTATTCCGCATAAAATAGTCAATCCTTTGATTAAAGCCTATAAGGCGGGTTTGGATATTACAACAGCCCAACTTGAAGCACATTATCTTGCGGGGGGAAATGTTGATCGGGTAGTTAATGCCTTGATTGCTGCCGAACGCGCAGCAATTCCTTTACAATTCGAGCGGGCGGCTGCTATTGATTTGGCTGGCCGTGATGTTCTTCAGGCAGTTCAGATGTCAGTTAATCCTAAAGTTATTGAAACCCCCATTGTTTCAGCTGTAGCCCAAAATGGCATAGAACTCAGGGTTAAAGCTAAAGTAACAGTGCGGGCGAATATTGACCGTCTTGTTGGCGGTGCCGGTGAAGAAACGATTATTGCTCGTGTAGGAGAAGGGATTGTTACCAGTATCGGGAGTTCAGCTTCCCATAAGAACGTTCTGGAAAACCCGGATTATATTTCCAAGACTGTTTTAGCCAAGGGATTAGATGCCGGCTCAGCCTTTGAGATCTTATCTATTGATATAGCAGATATTGACGTCGGTAAAAACATTGGAGCCCAGTTGCAAACAGATCAGGCGGAAGCTGATAAAAAGATTGCTCAAGCTAAAGCTGAGGAACGCAGAGCAATGGCAGTTGCTAAAGAACAGGAAATGAAAGCTTCTGTTCAGGAGATGCGTGCCAAGGTTGTTGAAGCTGAAGCTGAGGTACCGAGGGCTATGGCCGTAGCTTTAAAAGAAGGAAAACTCGGGGTAATGGATTATTTTAATATGCAAAATATTTTGGCAGATACACGGATGCGTGAAAATATTGCTCAGGCAGGTAAGGGAGAGGGCACTGCAGAAATTATCCCTAAAAAGTAGGTGTATTTTACTATGGATTTTATTACTGTTGTTGTCATTGGCCTGGTGATTTACAGCTTAATAAAAAAAGTTAACAAGAAAATTCAGCCTGGAAGTACAATATCCGACAGAGAGGTATTCACCGGACGAGACTCTCTTACATTGTTAAAAGAGATGCTGGAACAATATAAAGAAATTCAGGATCCCCAACAGATTAGGGAAATAGAACGAAAAATCAGCTATGGCAAAAGACTAAAAACCATAACTGCTGAAGGAGAAGCGGGAGTGGAAGGGGTTTGGGCTGAAACAGCAGTTTCTAAAGTCGAAGGGACCTCAGGTTATGAAGGTATTCAGGGAATCGAGGGGACTTCGGGTTATGAAGGTATTCAGGGAATCGAGGGGACTTCAGGTTATGAAGGTATTCAGGGAATCGAAGGGACCTCAGGTTATGAAGGTATTCAGGGAATCGAAGGAACCTCAGGTTATGAAGGTATTCAGGGAATCGAAGGAACCTCAGGTTATGAAGGTATTCAGGGAATCGAAGGAACTCCAGGTCAGAGAGCACAGGCTTTTGAAGTTGCCTCCGGTTTCCTTAATCCGGATTTTTACCCTAATAAACAGGAACTCTTGCAGGGTATTATATGGGCAGAAGTTTTAGGACGTCCTCGTGCCTTGCGATCGTTTCGATCAACCAGATAGAAATATCGATTCCGGTTGAGTTTTTTGTGGATTTTATCATAGACCTTGGAAAGTATTAAAATTTTTCTCCCTGGCAAGAATATAGCTAAAACTTGTCGGGGGTTTGTTATGTCATTTTGGAAACAACTGCTTATCGCCTTATGTATTGGAACTTCACTTGGTATAGTCGTGCCGTTGGCTACAAATTACTTGAACACTGAACTTGTTCAAACACAGGCGCCTGTTGATATTATCACAGAGTTTAAACAACATCTATGAATTATCACTTTGTTATCAACGATAAACTCTTAAAATACTATCAGAAGCACTCTGGAAAATCAGGGCGCTTTTTTCATACTGAAAAATTGAACTGCCTGGTCCTTGAGGATAAGGCAGTAAAGTCCGGATTTTTCATGTAAGTTCCTGATGCCAGCCAAATCCTCCTCAGATACCGCCTGGACTTTATTGAGCATTTGAAAGGTGTGGCTGCGTTTGAAGATCAAGCACCGGAAACCCCGGAGTGTCCAGCAAATCGGTAATAGGAAAGCCAGAGGTAATTCCAATTCATCTCCTTCGCATAACGGCGATGATATAGCCAGATATCCAGGAAGGAACGGATACCCGTACCACCGCCGGCATAATGCTTGCTGAGGTGGATCAGGAGATAGATATAAAAATCCTCAAGAGAAAGCTCATAAGTATATTTGCAGCTGTCCTTTAGTTTTGCTCTGTACCAGGTTTTGTTTAAGTAATCACTGTAAGGCGATTCCACAGAGATCAGTCTGCGGTGCATTTCGATATTCAGAAAGGGCTTTTTATAATAGATATCATGGTTTCCGCCTAGGAGCCTGTTTCATAACACCAGAAATCAATTTTGCACGTCTTAAAAGCCACAATATATAGTGTTATAAATATGCCATTTGTACTAAATACGGACATCAACTTTCAGTGAAACTACTTTTGCA
>JAQVLN010000183.1 GCA_028704155.1 Desulfitobacteriaceae bacterium | reverse complement strand
ATTACCTGTCAGCCGCGTGAACCTGTGGGATTGGGGTTTCTTGTTAGACACTAGTTTATTTATTGTTCGTTAATATTCGACAAAAGTCGGGTGGTAACCGGTACCTTTGCGCACAGTGGCAGAGGATAAAGATAAACAGCGATATCAATATCGCCAATCAATGATTACCTCACCTACCCTATCCGTCCCAAGCTAATCACTGACTTCGTTATAGCGAGGGTACTTGGAGCATTTCCACCTATGGAGCGATTCGTTGTAGGAAAGAGGTACCTCTATAAACCAATAGGATGACCTTTATTCTTTGTAAAGCCAACAACCTACATTAGTTAGGCAAGGTGGAAAATTCGATGACAATTTTAAATCACAATATTTTTAATAATATAAAGCCAACCAAAATAACCACTAAGATGATGAGGAATATATTATTTATACTTTTTTTCATACTGTTAATCGAATCAATAACACTTTGGTGCTCATCTTTTCTTTTTGCATCATATTGCTGTAGTGTCTCGCCGCTGCTTTGAAGCAACTCCTGCTGTTGTTCATGGTATTGCTGCAGCTTTTCGTCGCTGTTTTGAAACAACTCAAGTAGATGTGTATGATGCTGCTGCAACTGCTCTCCGGTGCTCTGGAATTGATCCAAGAGGCGTATATATTCTAACAGGCGTATATATTCCTTTTCCCTTTTCTCACCGTACTGCCGCAGTTGCTCCGCGGTGTTTTGAAGCTCTTCCAACAAACGCGTATACTCATTTTTCCTTTCCAGGTCGTTCTGTTCCAGTTTTTCGCTTGTACTTTTAAGCGTCTCTATCAACGCATTGGAATTCACAATATTACCTTTAAATTTTTCAATCTCCTGTATCAAATCTTCAATATCATTAAACATACTGATGCCCCCATTTGCTGTTTGCACAAAGTGCTAATATTCCATAAAATACTGTGTCTTTCTGAACTTTACTATATATAGCGTCTATTGTTTGTTTGAGCGTAGTTCTTTTGCACAGAGAATTTATCAATAATATTTTATTTCTAGGATTTAGCCTATTATAAAAAGCGCCAACTTGTTCTAATGTTTCATTAAATTCGATTTCATTTAAATTTCCTAAAACCCTTTCGAACCTTGAGATATCAGGGCTATTTAAAGCAACGATATTATATAAAAACAGAAGATAATCCAGCTTTGTGGAATATTCATTTTCATTGCTTTTGCGAATATTGTCAATCATTCTGCTATCTACTCCGTTTAAAACAAGTGCAGTTGCATCTTTAATAGTAAGCATATTTGCCCTATCGGAGTCTTGCTCAATCTCTAACAGTGATAATGAAAAATGATTACTTAAAGCTTCCACAGTTTGTGAAGCATCTCTTTCCTTATATGCCTCGAGAAAGTCAAGCATTTCCAATAACTGCTCCCGGTGATGATATAAAAATTGATGGTAATGCCAGTCAACATAATAACCGATAACTTCTTCGATGGATTTTGCACTTTTGATGCTGCTAATTTCTCTTTTATAATCACCCATAACATGAAGATAATCGACTGTTTTTTGTATTACATCCTTTACTTCAGGCTTCTTTTCCTTAAAATCAATATAAAAAATAGCACAGTTATCCTCTTCATTGAGACTAACGATATACCAATTAAAAACAAAGCCAATCCTATACAAAACATAAAGATGTCTCATATATTTTGAAACTTGTTGGTTATAGGGTTCTCTTGGGTTGGTATGTAGACGTAATTCCGTGTGCTTTTCCACCATCCTTAACTTATCGTAAAGACTAATTATCCCATTATAATACTCATCCTGTTCTTCTATTCCGCCAAATATCTTTGCAAAGGCCTGATTAATATCGTTTTGTTTGGTTTTCTTTAATAGTGCTACAATCTGTTCAATCGGGGTATCTCTGTGAAGAAAAATGCGATTTTTTGATGAGTAAGCATCTTTCTCTAAAAATAGAACAATCGAGCGGGCATCATCCTGTTTTCTTCCCGCCCGGCCGATCTCCTGAACAAATTGGCTCTTGGAAACAGGTAACCCCAGGTGGATAATATCAGTTATATCGGGCAAATTGATACCAATACCCAGATCAGAGTCCGCAATCAAAACATTGTACTTGCCTTCAGCAAAATCCTCATAAGACAATGGAAGATCAGGATTAAATACATCAACATAAACACGGTAATCTTCACTCAATTCTCTGTGCAGTGCTTTTGAAATTTCCCGATTCTTTGTTAGCACCAAGGCCTTCTTATTGTTGAATTTTGTCTTTCTCAAAAAGTTTTCTATTTCGTATATGGTTTTTGAAAATATTTCACCCTGTGAAGAGCAACCGCAAAATTTAAAGCAGTATTTGTTTTTCTTTATTTCTATATTAGAATGTACATCCTCCGGCCGAATGTCCAGTTGGTTCTGCAAATCTTTGACAACCGTGTAATCTGCGGTTGCGGTAAAACACAGAAACATTACCTTATCAACAAAATAATTCAGGTTAAAAGACAGCATTAAATACTCAGGTCTGAAGTCGTGACTCCAATTGGAAATGCAGTGCACTTCATCTAACACCACATTGGCAATAAACTCCTCAAAATTCAGTTTGATTATTTCTAAAATAAAGTCACGATTCATAAATGTTGTTGG
>JAQVLN010000182.1 GCA_028704155.1 Desulfitobacteriaceae bacterium | reverse complement strand
TTATAAGGGATTTTTCTTGTAAATGCAGCGTTTTTCTCGTAATATAGGTGCTATTTATGGTTTGACATTCTAAGATTTTGTTTGTGCAACGCTAGTGAGTAGTAATAAAGGAATCCATTATCAGCTAAAAATGGCTTACCAGTTATTACAGCAAAACCTGTTGAAACAAGCATATTATCAACTGGCTTCTTAATGATTCCATAATGTTTTTGATTTGGCCTTACAGTTGAATAAATAATGTCATTCATAGCAACTTTCCTTTTTGCTCTACTAGGTATCTTGTCTCTGTCTCCATGAAGAAACTGTATGCTATTAATTTTATTCTCAGTTATATTTCCTGTATCGAGGTAATTAATAAAATCCCAATTATCCTTTAAAGAGTATGAATTTTTATTAATTTCAACAATTTCCCCTAACTTCACTTCTCTCCACCCATTAGAACTCATTCCTGCTCACCCCCAGTCTTGCCTTTCAGCTTTTTCTGTGTTTGTTTAATGGTCTCCAGATAATCCCGTTCCACAGGGGTGGGTAAATCTGCTATCCGTTTGCGGTATTTTTTATATTCATCGGCTGCTTTCTCAATAGCGGTCTGCCGGCTGACCGTTCCCGCATTTTGCAATATCCCTTTTCCGTAGCGCTCGGCAAAATCGTCTACTTGCGGGAGCCAGTCCCGCATATACATTGGCTCATGATTCATAGCGTGCAGCTCTGCCAAATCGAAAAACGCCGAAACCATACGGTTCAACATGGATAACTCTTTTTCATCCAAGTAATTCTTAGCAATCATTGCATCCTCTTTGTTGGGTTGTTCACCGGAGAAAGTCTTCATCCCCATAAAAGGCAATTCCGCATTGGCTCGGCTGTAGATAATTTCAGCTGAGGTCTGCTTATTTACTGCATAGTGCAATTTATTCTGGACAATCTGAAAGAACTGCCTGCATTCCTCTGATTTTGGATCATAATCAATACTGGTGGCAAAAAGGTCTAACAGCTGTCGGTAGAACACTTTTTCACTGGAACGGATATCGCGAATGCGTTCCAAAAGCTCTTTCCAATAGTTGCCGCCGCCTGCTTTTTTCAAAAGGTCGTCGTTCATAGTAAAACCTTTTATCAGATACTCTCGCAGCCGTTCGGTAGCCCAAATACGAAATTGTGTGCCACGCAAAGATTTTACACGGTAGCCGACAGAGATAATAACATCGAGATTGTAGTGTTTTACATTATAATTTTTGCCGTCAGCAGCAGTTGTTCGGAAATTCCGAACAACTGAATCTTCAATAAGTTCGCCTTCTGCAAAGATGTTTTTTATATGTTCGCTGATATTTGCCTTACTCGATTGAAACAGCTCTACCATCTGGGCCTGTGACAGCCAAACTGTTTCATCCTCCATACGCACATCTATTTTTATTGTGCCATCCTCAGACCGATACATAATAATCTCCGTGTCTTTAGAACTCATACCCAATCGCCCCCAGTCTCTGCTTGATCTCCTCCTCAAGTTTATGAGATTTGGCAAACATTTCGGCCAGTTCGGCAGTCAGCCTGGTCATCTTTTCATCAAAAGGCTCACTGTCTTCCTCACCATTTTCTATCCCTACATATCGGCCTGGAGTCAGAATATATTCATGCTCCCTCACTTCTTCGAGAGATGCAGATTTACAGAAGCCTTGGACATCTTCATACTCTTCTTTACCGTCTCTCCAGTTATGGTAGGTGTCAAAGATTTTAGCTATTTCCTCATCGGAGAGCTCTCTGTGCTTACGGGTTACCATAGTTCCCATCTTACGGGCATCAATAAAGAGGATTTCATTCTTTCTGTTTTCTCTCTTTTTAGACAGGAACCAGAGGCAGACAGGAATGGTAACGTTATAGAATAGATTAGGCGGCATTGTAACAATACAATCCACTAACCCACCGTTAGGTGCTTCTATAATATTTTTTCTGATTTCAGCTTCTGCTTTTGTAGACGTACTCATGGAGCCATTGGCTAAAACAAAGCCAGCCACGCCTTTTGGAGACAGCTTGCTGATAATGTGCTGTATCCAGGCATAGTTGGCGTTGTTTTTCGGTGGAATTCCATATTTCCAGCGGGCATCATGTTGAATTAAGGTATAGTCGCTGACGTTAAAAGGCGGATTGGCTAGGATATAATCTGCTCTAAGGTTTTTGTGCAGGTCATTGCCAAAGGTATCAGCGTCTCTACCTCCTAAGTTTCCGTCGATCCCTCTAATAGCCAGATTCATCTTACAAAGCTTCCAGGTAGTAGCGGTATACTCCTGTCCGTATATGTAGATATCATCCTTCCGCCCCTGATGCTCTTCTACAAATCGAGCAGACTGGACAAACATACCTCCGGAGCCACAGCAGGGGTCATAAACTCTGCCTTTATACGGCTCAATCATCCCAACAAGAAGTTTAACTATCGTTGGCGGGGTATAAAATTCCCCTTCACTGGACCCGAATTTGCCCAAGAAATATTCATAGACCCTTCCCAGAATATCCTGTGCTCTGGCTTCTTTGCTGCCCAGATTAAAAGAAAACAAATCAATGAGTTCTCCGAGCTTTGCTTTATCCAGTTCAGGTCTGGCATAGTTCTTGGGAAGCACTCCCTTAAGGCTTTTGTTTTCCCGTTCAATGGCAA
>JAQVLN010000181.1 GCA_028704155.1 Desulfitobacteriaceae bacterium | reverse complement strand
CTCTTCCGGAGGGATATTTTTTTCTTCAGAATCTTGAAGTGTATTAGTTTCTTTGCTATTTGCATGATTTCTGCTGGTATGACATGAGTGCTTTGTAGTAAACCTGACAGGTGTATACTGATAACACCGAATATGAATGTAATAACGGGACAATACATAACACATATAAAGTTCGATTATTTGCATACCTTGAAAGTTAGGTGCTTAAACAGTGTAAGGTCAGCTAATTCAACACCTGTCTATAGAGGGTTCAGGATAGCTAGATTCAAAAGATTTGTAGTGCAATGGAAGCAAAGTAATATAAAATAACTTAAGAAATAATAAAGAAAGCGCCGTTCTAACGACGCAGAAACCAGCTAAAATAAAGGGTGTTAACATAATCAGCGAAAGTGTATTAAACTATAACTACACCTTGGGGTGATAGAGGCCGATTTTGGTTTAATAACTTTGAAAAAAAAGACGCTTGGTTAAAAACCGGGCATCACGGGTAAATAATTTAGTGTTTCGGTATATTATTTTGTATAGCTTGTGCGGCTGAAGATAATAAAATAAGGAAGCCAACTTTATAGATGATAGTAATTAATCCAATAACTAGTCCTGCAGTTGCTGCGCTTCTGCCATTAGATTTTCTTCTTCCGATCATGCCAAATATTATAGCTAATATCCATAATGGGAAAGTTAACCAGCCTACAATTGGTGCTAGGCCTAGTATTAGTCCAACAATACCAAATACTAAGCTTGCGGTAGCTATTCCATTATTTTCATTATAATTATGCTCAGTGGTTTGAAATGGGTTACCAGAGCGTAAGTTATCATATATGCTAGACTTATAATTAAATTTTGTAATTTGTTTCCTAAAATTCTTTTGTGTTTCAGTAAGTTTCAATGCTAAAGCTCCTTTGTTTAATTAATGCATGGGATATTATTTCTACATTATATTTTGGCTTCCTTCAGTGAGTGATCAAATCACTTTTGATAGATGGTAGAATAGGTTGCCTGCAGGGTTTTGAAAAGTGTAAGTTCGCCTCCACCATAAAAGAACGTTAATATTGATTGATTGAAAAGTCTAGTAATACTGGGCTTTTTCGTATTATATATGGAACTGGCCGCCTTGATGGGCGGCTTTTTTTGCTTTTCTGAAACCGTATCGTGGAAAGATGCAACCACCCTACGGCGCCCTCCTATCTTTCGTGAAAAGGTTAGAAAATCGTGAAAAAGTTCAAAGGTATCGTGAAAGAGTGCAACCACGAATGAGAAGCCGTTCTGGCAGGTTATGAGATCGTTGCCTTAGAGTATTATTTCGCATAATAATCGTTCCGATTTGATAATGAATCCCCCTTAGCTTGCAGCTAACCTATTAGTATTTAATTTTTTTGCAGTATCGGTTGACACCGTCAACCGGTACTGGCATAATATAAAAGTATAGTTGAAGACGTCAACCAATAAATACAGGGAGAAGGTAAGATGAAAAATAGCTTTTCTGATATTTATAGCTTGTTGCAGGAGCTTGCCTGGCACTTCGGTGATCACGGTATTAATGGAGAATGCTGCGAGGATCTTTCGCTGGTTGAGTTTATGGCATTAAAAGCAGCCCATGAGAATGATAATTTCTCCATTCAGGATATTGGCAATTCCATAAATTTCACCAAAAGTGGAGCCACCAGAATTATTGATCGTCTGGAAACCAAGGGCTATGTTAAGCGGGAACGATCTTTAACAGACGGGAGGGTTTGCTGTGTACCGGTTACCGATAAGGGAGCTCAAGTTATTTCCCAAATAATTAAGAAAAATACTAATTATGTCGAAGAGTTATTGCAGGATTTGGATCCCCAAGCGATCGATAATATAAAAACTGCCATGGAGATTTTAATAAAATCAGTGCATCGACAAGATATTATAAAGTCTAAAAGCCAGTGATGAAAAGGGAGGCGTATTCTTGTGAACACATTGATGAGCACAATTAAATATTTTTTTGTTATCACGGCAGAGCTTACGGTTCTGTTTCTTGGAATCAGTACAATCATAGCATTAATACTTATGTATTTGCCCCAGGAAAAAATCAAAGCCTGGATGTCCAACAAAGGCATATTAGGCAATTTTGTGGGGGCTATATTTGGAGCATTAACACCTTTTTGCGCCTGCTCAACGGTTCCCATGACGCTTGGTTTTCTTCAAATAGGGATTCCTCTTGGTGCCACTATGTCATTTGTCATTGCGTCTCCTTTGCTTAATCCAATCATCTTAGCAATGTTATTGGCATTAATGGGCTTAAAAGTAGCAGTAGTCTATTTTGTTATCGTTTTTAGCGCGGCTATTATTTTTGGAGTTGTGTTGGAGAAAACTGGCATGTCAAAAGAGGTTAAGAATGTGCGTATTAAAGGAGGTGGTCAGGAAGATGATAATGAAGTCCCTCAAGCATTCAAGGATAAATTGAGACTATCATTGAAGAAAGCATGGGGGGATTTCTACGGTATTTTAGGCTATTTGCTCCTTGGTGTGGGCATAGGAGCAGTAATTTATGGATATCTTCCAGAAGACTTAGTATTAAAGTTTGCTGGACCTGACAATCCATTTGCCATCCCGCTTGCAGCGTTAATCGGCATTCCGCTTTATATCAGAGTGGAAACTGCGATACCAATCGGTTTATCATTAATGCAAAAGGGCATGAGTGTGGGGGCTGTAA
>JAQVLN010000071.1 GCA_028704155.1 Desulfitobacteriaceae bacterium | reverse complement strand
TAAGCTTGCTCGGGCAAAATGTCAATTCCTATGGTTTGGAATTTTCACCTGCTTACGAATTTGCCGATCTTTTGCAGAAAATTGATCAGGTTACCGGATTATGGAGAGTGCGTTTTGTAACCTCCCATCCCAAAGATTTATCGGATAAATTAATTGAAACAATCGCTGCCGGCACTCACATATGTGAACATATCCATTTACCGGTACAAGCCGGAAGTAATGATGTGTTAAAAAGGATGAACCGCAAGTATACAAGAGAATACTATCTGAGCCGGCTTGAAAAAATTCGCGATCTTATTCCTGAAGTAGGTATAACAACTGATATCATTGTCGGTTTTCCCGGAGAATCGGATCGTGATTTTTTACTGACCCTGGATTTAGTTGAACAATGTAATTTTAGTCAGGCTTTTACTTTTATGTACTCTAAACGATCCGGCACAGTTGCAGCAAATATGCCTGACCAAATATCCTTGGATGTAAGAAAAGCACGCCTTCAGGAACTGATGAATTTACAGAAGGAAAAAAGTCTGGAATGGCGGCAAAAAATGCTGGGCAAAAACTACGAAGTTCTGGTAGAAGGCCCCAGTAAAACTAATCCTGACCGTTTAACTGGGCGCACCAGGAGTAATGAATTAGTAGTATTTGCCGGGAATAAATCACTTATTGGAACCATGGCTAATGTCAGAATTATTAAGGCAGGTCCCTGGACCTTGCTCGGTGAAATTAATTTGAGACAGTAACGGGAAATTCATAAATAAGAATTTGTTAAATAACTTTTATCATTTATTCGAGTTCAAACGCACCTGTATAGAGCTGATAATACTTTCCTTTTTCCGCTATGAGTTTTTCGTGATTGCCGCGTTCAATAATTCTGCCCTGTTCAAGGACAATAATCGCGTCCGAATTCTGTACGCTGGACAACCGGTGGGCAATGATAAATACGGTTCGGCCCTGCATAAGTGAGTCCATGCCTTTTTGGACAATGGTTTCGGTTCGCGTATCAATACTGGATGTCGCTTCGTCCAAAATCATAACCGGCGGGTCCGCAACCGCGGCACGTGCGATTGAGATAAGCTGCCTTTGCCCCTGTGACAAACTGCCGCCATTACCCTGAAGCACCATGTTATAGCCATCCGGCAGCCTGCGGATAAAATCGTCGGCATTTGCGAGTCTTGCGGCCTCGTATACTTCATTGTCCGTAGCGTCGAGTTTTCCATACCGGATGTTTTCCATTACTGTTCCCGTAAAAAGGTTAACGTCCTGCAAAACAACGCCGAGCGAGTGACGCAAGTCATCTTTTTTGATCTTCTTGATATCAATGCCGTCATAGCGAATTTTACCGTCAGCAATATCGTAAAAGCGGTTAATCAGATTTGTGATGGTGGTTTTACCGGCACCCGTTGCGCCGACAAAAGCTAATTTTTGTGAGGGCTCGGCATATAACGTGATGTTGTTCAGAACGGTTTTGTCTTCCGCATATCCGAAATCTACATTGTAAAACCGCACTTCGCCCTTTAGCTCCGTATAGGTTACCGTTCCATCCCGGTGAGGATGTTTCCAGGCCCAAAGGTCTGTATTTTTTTTCGTTTCAGTCAATACTCCCTCCTCATACTTTGCGTTGACAAGGGTCACATAGCCATTATCGGTTTCACTTTCTTTATCCATCAGCTTGAATATCCGCTCCGCACCCGCCAGAGCCATGACGACCATATTGAACTGATTGGATACTTGACTGATAGGCTGTGAAAAGTTCTTGGAAAGATTCAAAAAGGAGGCGATCATGCCAAGAGTCAGCGTGCCGCTTCCCGCAAGGCTGATATTTGGTAACCCCGAAATCGCCAGGGCACCGCCGACAATCGCCAGCAAAACATATTGAAGGTTTCCCAGGTTTGCCATGATCGGCATCAGGATATTGGCGAATTTATTTGCCGCCGTCGCATGTTCACAAAGGGCATCGTTCAGGCGGTCAAAGTCTTCTTCTGCTTGTCTTTCGCGACAGAATACCTTGACAACTTTTTGACCGTTGATCATTTCTTCAATATACCCATTCACCTTACCCAGCGCTGCCTGTTGCTTCACAAAGTACTTGCCGCTTTTTCCGACGATGCTTTTTGTCACTTGAAGCTGGAAGAAAATAAATATCAGGACAAAAAGCGTCAGCCAAACGCTCATATACAGCATAGCGAAGAATACGGCAACAATGGTGATCACAGCTGAAAACATCTGCGGAATGCTCTGCGAGATCATCTGTCTGAGTGTATCGGTGTCATTGGTGTAATGGCTCATGATATCGCCATGGGAGTGCGTGTCAAAATATTTAATCGGAAGCATCTGCATATGCGCAAACATTTCATCGCGGATTTTCTTTAAGACGCCTTGGGCAATCACAACCATAACGCGGTTGTAAAACAGGGTGGCCAGTATCCCGACCATATAAATACCGCCCATGATTACAATCGCCGTGAAGAGTCCCGAAAAAAGAGGGTTTGCGTCTAACAGAAGTGGCTCTATATAATCGTCAATCAGGATTTTTAAAAATAGGGAACCGGCGACACCCGCTGCCGTGCTTAGGATAATAGCCACCAGCACAAGCGAGAACTGCAATTTATAGTGCGTGATATAGCTCATCAGGCGCTTGATCGTACTGAAGCTGACTTTTTTCCTTGGCATTTTCATTGGTGCGCCTTTATGCATTTATTTTGCCCCCTTTCACTTGTGAGTGATATGCCTCCTGATAAATCTCGTTTGTGCACATTAATTCCCGGTGTGTTCCTACGGCGTTAATCTCGCCACTCTCCATAACGATGATTTTATCGGCATCCTCAACAGATGAAATTCGTTGGGCGATAATAAGCTTTGTCGTGCCGGGTATTTCCTCCCGGAGGGCGCGACGAATCAAGGCGTCCGTTTTTGTATCAACAGCGCTTGTCGAATCGTCCAGAATCAGGATCTTCGGCTTTTTCAGCAATGCCCTGGCAATGCAGAGCCGCTGCTTTTGCCCCCCCGAAACGTTTGAACCACCCTGCTCTATGTAGGTGTCGTATTTGTCGGGGAAGCCCTGAATGAAGTCATCGGCTTGTGCCAGCTGGCATACCCTTACAAGTTCTTCGTCGCTCGCATTTTTGTTGCCCCAGCGCAGGTTCTCCTTGATAGTGCCCGAAAATAGCACGTTCCTTTGGAGTACCATAGCGACCTCGCTGCGAAGTGTTTCGATATCATAGTTTTTAACGTTAACACCGCCAACAAATACATTCCCCTCGGTCACATCGTAAAGACGGGGAATCAGCTGAACAAGGCTTGTTTTTGACGAGCCTGTTCCGCCAAGGATAGCGACAGTTTCGCCCGACTTGATGTCGAGATTCACACTTTTCAGGCACAGCTTGTTCCTGTCCTTGGCATAGCTGAAATTCACATTTTCAAACCGAATCGAGCCATCATTAACTGTGAATTCAGGACTAGCGCAGTTTTGGAGGTCGCTTTCTTCCGCCAGAATCCCGACAATTCTTTCCGCAGATGCGCGGGATATTGTAATCATAACAAATACCATGGAGAGCATCATCAGGCTCATCAGGATTAGCATTGCGTAGGTGATCAGGCTTACCAATTGTCCGGTTGTCAATTCGCTGCCGACGATCAGTCTTGCCCCAAACCACGAAAGGAGCAGCAGACTGGCATACATACAAAACTGCATCAAAGGCATAGCAAAGGCCAGGTTTTTTTCCGCTTTGGAAAAGTCCTGGTAGATGCTGTTCGATATTTCTCCGAATTTTTTGTTTTCATAATCCTCGCGAACAAAGGATTTTACTACCCGGATACCTCTTAGATTTTCCTGCACGACCATATTGAGCTTATCATAGGTTTTAAATACGCGCTTAAATATCGGGTGTGTTTTGCTCATAACAAAATACAGTCCCACAGCAAGAATAGGAATACAGGCAAGGAATATCCAGGAAAGCTTAGCGTTGATACCAAAGGACATAATCAGGCAAAATACCAGCATAACCGGCGAACGCACCGCCATGCGCAGGATCATCTGGTAGGCATACTGCACATTGGTGACATCGGTTGTAAGACGGGTAATAATGCTGGCAGTTGAAATTTTATCAATATTCGCAAATGAAAATTTTTGGACATTATAAAACATATCATGCCGCAGGTTGCGCGCAAATCCCGCCGATGCATCGGCGGCATACTTGCCCGACAGAGCGCCGAAAGCAAGCGAAATCATGGCGAAGATAACAAGCACAATGCCCATCTGCCAAATATAAGACATGTTTCCGGCATCAATACCGTAGTCAATAAGGTCCGCCATCAACAACGGTATAATAACCTCCATAATCACTTCTAAGGTTACTGTCAGCGAGGTGAGGATAGAGGCTCTTTTATATTGCCGCACACTTTTAAGTAATTGTTTAATCATCAGTTTTGTCCTTCATCGAATTATTCTATACCGGTGATAACTTTTTCATAAAGCCGTTTCGTACATAACTGCTTTATTCTATGTTGCTCTTGATTTTGTCAATGACCTTAAAAAAGGCAGCTAATTCCTCTGCGGTTAAGCCTTTGGTCAGTTTGTGCTCCAGCTCGGCGATATCATTTGAAGCAATGGCGTGAATTTTATACGCCTTATCGGTTAACACAAGTTTTTTAAGCCTTGCATCATAGTCAACAGGCATCCTCATGATAAAACCTTTTTTTTCCATCAATTGTAGAACGGATGAAACAGTTGAACGTCGAATGGACAACTGTTCCTCCAAATCACGCTGAAAAATATCCTTACCTTCGTTTTCTGCAAGAAATCCAATAACCCAGCCGTTTGTTCCTGTAACACTATCTATATATTGCTTGCTCGCAGATTTGTTCGCATGTCTTCGTATGAGATTTGAAATTGCTTTTATTTCAAAGCTCGCGCTTCTTTTCTGCTTCATTTCCATCACCCTCTCCAGACATGTTAGAAGCCTGACTGTAAGTCAGCTAACATATTATATATGATTGCTTGACATAAGGTCAATTACTAAATTTTACTGAGCTCTTTTTTTTGCTTTGACTCAAAGATCAATATAGTATTGACATAGCGGACATTCACTGGTTAGGCGCATCCTCAGGCCTTGGAAAAGCCTTTGCCAAAAAAATTGCAAATACGGGTGAAACAGATTTCGTTTTATTGGACGTTTGAGTTAAAGAAGAAATCTAACAGTCGGCAGGAATCAACAAATTGATATAGAATGAATGAAAAAACGATACTTCCTAAGACATTTTAATCTATTACCAAGACAAAATTAAGGGGAGAAGTAAAATATGACAACCCCAATGATGCAGCAATACCGGGCAACCAAAGCGAAAGTACCGGGTGCGATTCTCTTTTTTCGGCTGGGCGATTTTTATGAAATGTTTGACCAGGATGCTATTCTTGCTGCTCCCATCCTGGAAATTGCCCTTACAGCCAGGGAATCCGGGGGAGGTAAAAAGATTCCCATGTGTGGGATCCCCTATCATGCAGTTAACAATTATCTTGGCAAACTTGTTAGCTGTGGGCATAAAGTAGCAATTTGTGAGCAAGTGGAAGACCCTCGCCAGACCAAGGGAATTGTCAAACGTGAAATTACCCGAATTGTATCACCAGGTACATTTACTGATCCATCAATTACAGAGACAAATAATAACTTTTTAGGCAGCGTATATCATGAAGGTGTCTGGGGATTAGCTTTCCTTGATGTTTCAACAGGAGAATTCACGATCTTTGAAACGCCTCGCTTTGAAATTTTACTTACTGAATTAACCAGGATTAAACCCTCGGAATTACTGCTGCCCCCAGACTTAAGTAGTAATGAATACTTGCAAGGTTATTTCCTAACCTGCAGGCCCCGGCAAACCTATGCCAAAAATCCTGATTTTCTAAGCCGTTTTTCCAAACAAAATTTTCTGTTAGAAGATTTGCCTGTGGCAACGAAAGCCGCAGGAGCATTATGGTTCTATTTTATAGAGACAATGCCCTCAATTAATCCTTCTCATATAGTGGAAATCAAATCTTATGGCCGGGATCAATGGATGATCCTGGATCAATGGACCCGCCGCAACCTGGAATTAACGGAAACAATTCGCAGTCAAGGAAAAAAGGGGACATTACTTGATGTTCTCGATTTAACCAAGACAGCTTTTGGAGGGCGACTTCTTAAACGTTGGATTGAACAGCCTCTGGTTAATGAGTCAGAAATTACACTTCGTCTTGATATTGTTGATAATCTTGTCAATGATTCTTTTCTTAGAAAAGATTTGGCAAAACTTTTAACCGGAATCTACGATTTAGAACGGTTAATGGGTAAAGTATCCTATGGAAGTGTACATGCCAAAGACCTGTTGGCTTTAGCACAAACCTTGATTACCCTGCCCAAAATTACAAATGCCTTAACCGGCAGTCAAACCCGGGTTCTGAAGGATTATATTCCATATTTAGACAACTTCCAGGACCTGACAGATTTACTATTCAGAGCTCTTAATCCCGAAGCTCCGCAGACACTTAAAGAAGGCAACCTGATAAAAAGCGGCTTTTCGCCGAAAATTGATGGGCTTCGCACTCTGGCATTCGGGGGTAAGGAATGGATTGCTGGTCTGGAAGCTTCCGAACGGGAACGCACAGGTATCCGTTCCTTAAAAATTGGCTTTAACAAGGTTTTCGGTTACTATATTGAAATTACTCATGCCAATGCCCATTTAGTTCCCGAAAATTACCAGCGCAAACAAACCCTGACTAATGCCGAACGTTTTATAACTCCGGAACTCAAAGAATATGAAAATAAAATTCTGGAAGCCGAAGAAAAACTAATTGAACTGGAATTTCAACAATTCGTTGAACTGAGAGAAAAAGTGCGTTCTTATACGGAAAAAATCCTTAAGGCTGCTCAGATTTTGGCGGAAATAGATGTTTTTACCAGTTTGGCTGAAGTTGCTGTACGCAACCACTACGTCCGACCGACCATAACAAATGTTGGAGATTTACAAATTATTGAGGGAAGACATCCAGTTATCGAACAAATGCCTAACCAGGAAAATTTTATTCCTAATGACACTCAATTAACCTTAAAAAAACATCTGGCTATAATTACCGGTCCCAATATGGCAGGTAAATCAACTTACATGCGACAGGTCGCCTTAATCGTGCTGCTGGCCCACATTGGTAGTTACGTCCCGGCCCAAAAAGCTGTCATCCCGGTTGTAGACCGAATTTTCACGAGAGTTGGGGCCTCTGATGATTTAGCATCTGGGCAAAGTACCTTTATGGTGGAAATGCGCGAAGTCGCCCACATCCTGAACAATGCGACAAGGAACAGTTTAATAATTTTTGACGAAGTTGGGCGCGGAACAGCTACCTATGATGGATTGAGTATTGCTTGGTCTGTTGTGGAATACCTCGTCCAAACACCAAACTTAAAAGCTAAAACTCTATTTGCAACTCATTATCACGAATTAACAAGGCTGGAAGAGGACTTTCCGGGAGTCTTCAACCTTCATGTCGGTGTCAGAGAGCATAATGATGATATTATCTTCTTGCATAAAATTCTCCCGGGACGAGCAGACCGCAGCTATGGAATTCAGGTCGCACGCCTTGCCGGATTGCCTTCAGACTTGCTTGAAAGAGCTAAAACCCTCTTGCAGGAATTTGAATCAGATTCCTTTAATTTAAGCAATTTGAAATCCTCAGATATAGTTACCCAGATCAGATTTTTCGAAAAACCAGAGATCCATCCTCTCTTGCGTGAAATCGAGTGTTTAGATCTGGACGGGATGTCTCCGCGTCAGGCACTTCAGTACCTTTTTGATTTGAAAAACCGTCTGGAAGCTGCGGAAACATTATAAGAGTTGTTCAAGTTATATCAGGGTCCAAAATTAAAATCTTTTAAATGGGCAGAAAAATTTGGCCATGGTATAATAAAAAAATAAGTTAATCTAATTTAAATTGTCATTGGGGGTACCAGGTCACCTTAATAGATATCTGGTATATCAAAAGCAACCTGAGCAGGCTAGCTTTAAGAATATAAAAAATAAAAGGTTGTGGTGAAAGTGTATCAGGACGATCAGAAAATATTATCAATTGAAGATTTAAAAAAACTTTACCCTAAAAAGTTTGTTTCACCCAATAATATGTTTAAGAAAATCCGGCACGGTAACCGGATTTTTGTCGGCACAGGCTGTGGTGAGCCGCAATATCTGGTAAGGTCTATGATCAATTATATTAAAACCTATCCCAAAGCGATCTATGACGCAGAAATACTTCATGTTTGGAACCTTGGTGTATCACCATATACAGAAGAAAAGTTTTCAGTTAATTTCCGGCATAACTCCTTTTTTATCAGTGCCAATAACAGGGATGCTATCAACAGGGGAGTTATCGATTACACGCCAATATTCATCTCAGAAATCCCTGACCTAATGCGCCGTAGATTAGTTCCTATTGATGTAGCCCTGATTCAAACCTCTATCCCAAATTCCCAGGGCTATGTAAGCCTGGGCATAAGTGTTGACATAGTCAAGTCCGCTATTGAGGCAGCTAACATCGTCATTGCCCAGATAAATTCTTATATGCCCTGGGTACATGGTGATGGTTTCATACATCTTGATAAAGTTGATTATATTGTCCCCTGCGACGAACCTCTTCTCGAGTATATTACTAAACCGGACGCCGCGGTGAGTCAAAGAATCGGCGAATATGTTTCCCGTTTAATTGAAGATGGCGATACTATTCAGGTTGGTTACGGTTTAATGCCCGACTCAGTCCTGGCCAATCTTACAAATAAAAAACATCTTGGCGTACACACTGAACTATTAACTGACGGTATCGTTGAGTTGATGAAAAAAAAAGTTATAGATAACTCCCGAAAAAAGATCAACACCGGTAAAACAATCGCTTCTTTTTGTATGGGAAAAAAAGAAACCTATGAATATATCAATAATAATCCGGAAATAGAATTTAAAAGGATAGACTATACTAATGATCCTTTGATTATTGCTCAACATGATAATATGGTTGCTATCAACAGTGCCCTGGAGATAGATCTGATCGGACAAACAACCGCTGAATCCCTGGGTAAAAAATTATACAGTGGGATTGGCGGCCAGACCGACTTTACAAGAGGCGCCAATTTGGCCCGTTTTGGCAAGTCTATTTTAACCGTCAAATCTACTGCCATGAATGATACGGTATCGAGGATAGTCCCCTTCATGCAGGAAGGAGCCAGGATAAGCTTGCACGCGGGCGATATCCATTATGTTGTTACAGAATATGGTATAGCCCATCTTTATGGAAAAAACTACAGGGAAAGAGCAATGGAATTGATTGCCATAGCTCATCCGAAATTCCGTCCCTGGTTAATTGAAGAGGCCAAAAAGTTAAATTTGATCTACCATGATCAGAAGTTTATTCCCGGGGAAAAAGGACTGTATCCCGAGCAACTCGAAATGTACCGCACTACCAAAACCGGTCTTGATATCTTCTTGCGCCCGGTAAAAATTACTGATGAATCTCGTTTGAAAGAATTCTTTTATGCCCTATCAAGCAACAGTATATATCTTCGCTTTAATTCCATCCGTCCTGATATGCCGCACACACGTATCCAGGATTTTGAAGTCATTAATTATACTGAAGAAATGGTAATCTTGGCAATAATTAAAGAAGGAGAAACGGAGAAAATAATTGGCATGGGACAGTATCTGATTCTTAAGGATAGTTATAATGCCGAGGTATCCTTCGTTGTCACTGATGAATATCAAAATATCGGGGTAGGAAGACAATTACTCGCTTATTTAACTTATTTGGCCAGAAGACAAGGTATACTCTACTTTACCGCCGATATATTAAAAGAAAATATTCAGATGTATATTCTTTTTGATAATACCTTCAGTAATATCGAAAAGAATGTAAGAATGGACATTATTGAGCTAAAAATGAATCTCGCACCTGAGTTTGTCAAAAAAGCCCAAACTTGATCAACTCTTACGAGGTTTTTTTAGCTAACAATTGTATGCCATAGGTATTGATTAACGCATTGGTTCACCCGGTGCGTTCTTAACTTATATAAATTCTTTTTGACTAATTAAAATTTTCAGAAAATATATTATTCTAATAACCCTGAATCAATTCCCGGTTATTATAAGTTCAAGATTTGAAGATAACGTTACAAGGGAGGATATTATAATGCCAAATCATGTTGGAATTGATGTTGGTGGTACCTTTACTGATGCTGTTTTGCTGGAAGGAAACCGGATTGTTGATAAAGTAAAAATACCGACAAATACTGATGACTTATTACATACTGTTATGAGCATCCTTGAGAAGCTTACGGTAACTGACAAGAAATCCATTAAAAAAATTACTGTAAGCACAACCCTGGTTACCAATGCCATTCTGCGAGGTGATTTACCTAAAGTTAAACTATGTCTGTTTCACGGCAATGGTATGAGACTGGAAGCCCTGCAGTGGCCGGTTCCTTATCATCTGCTTTCAGGAATGATTGACTATAGGGGCAGGGAAATTAAAGCTCCTGATCAGGCAGAATGGGAACAACTGTCCTGGGACTTAGGCAACGATAAAAATAATATTTCAAGAGTTGCTATCGTCGGTAAGTTTTCGCATCGCAATAAAAACCATGAAGAACAACTGGCTGCCTATCTGCAGAAGCATAACCCTGATTTGCAGATCGCCCTTGGACACCTCTGGGGCCAGGCCAACTTTTACCGGCGCAGCCTGACAACCTATCTTAACCTGGCAAGTAATGATCTTTATCATAATTTTGCAGCCAATTTACAGGATGCTATTACTTCTGAGGGTTGCCATGCTCCAATCTCGGTACTTAAAGCTAATGGAGGGGCCATGCCGTTAGTATCTATTCGTCCTATAGATTCCATTTTTTCCGGCCCCAGTGCAAGTGTACTCGGTGCCTTGG
>JAQVLN010000180.1 GCA_028704155.1 Desulfitobacteriaceae bacterium | reverse complement strand
TCGGCGCTAGCGGAACCAGAATCCTGATAGATTTGATTTATGAAATGAAACGGAGTAAAGTAAATCTGGGCTTGGCTACCTTATGTATCGGCGGCGGACAGGGAACAGCCATTGTAGTTGAAATGTAAGTTGAATTTCACTCAATGTTGGATAGAGTTCACTTGGATAGTGATTAGCAACTGCTGGTACTGTCGGCTTATTAAAGCTGGCAGTACCAGTGGTCTTGTAACAGAAATGTAGGCAATCCTTTATTACTGAATCAGTATAACCGACAGTTGCTTGCGGACCTTCTATGCAAAAAAGATAAAATAGGATAAAAACAAGATAAAGAAAATAGTTGAATGGAAAAAGCGGAATAACCAGGAGGGTTAAGTAATTGACTGATAATATAAAGGATCCTGAAGCAAAACGCTGGGAAGAAGAAACACTCAGGAAGTTTCAGGTGAAAAGGAGAGAACGAAAAAAGAAATTTATTACCTTGTCGAACCTGGAAAGAAAAAGGCTTTATCTTCCAAATAAAATTAGCCTCGAATATATGGAGAAAATAGGTTATCCTGGCGAATATCCTTTTACCAGGGGGGTTTATTCAACCATGTACAGAGGGCAAATCTGGACCCAGCGGCAGATTGCGGGATTTGGGACAGGTGAAGATACCAATGGGCGTTTTCGTTTCCTTTTGTCCCAGGGGCAAACAGGTTTAAGCGTTGATTTTGATTACCCTACTTTGGTTGGTTATGATTCTGATAATCCAAGAGCTGAGGGTGAAGTTGGTAAAGTAGGGGTAGCAATTGATTCACTTTCAGATATGGATGCTCTTTTTGATGGTATTCCTTTGGATCAGATTAGTATTTCGATGACAATTAACTTTCCGGCTCCCATTATTTATGCTATGTATATAGCTCTGGCCGAAAAAAGAGGAATTGATTGGGGTAAACTGGCTGGAACTATTCAGTTTGATTTATTAAAAGAGTATATAGGTCAAAAATCTTTTATTTTTCCTCCGCGTCCTTCCATGAAACTTATAAGAGACGTTTTTGCTTTCTCAAGCAAAAACACTCCTCGCTGGAATTTTATTAACGTATCCGGTTACCATATAAGGGAAGCAGGCAGTACTGCTATACAGGAATTGGCTTTTACGCTTGGAGCAGGTATCCATTATATTGAAGAAGGGATTAGGGCAGGATTGGCAGTTGATGAGTTTTCACCAAGAATGTCTTTTTTCTTCAGTTCTCAAATTGATTTTTTCGAAGAGATTGCTAAATTCCGGGCTGCCCGGAGAATGTGGGCTCGCTTGATGAAAGAACGTTTTGGGGCCAGGAAACTTGAGGCTATGCGCCTTCGTTTCCATACTCAGACAGCTTGTGCTTCTTGCACGGCGCGCCAGCCGCTAAATAATATTATTCGTACAACTACTGAAGCTTTGTCGGCGGTATTGGGCGGAACTCAGTCCCTCCATTGCAATGGTTACGACGAGGCTTTAGGCATGGCATCTGAGCATGCCATGCAAATGGCACTCAGGACTCAGCAGATTATTGCTGAAGAAAGTGGTGTTGCAGATACTGTGGATCCCTTGGCAGGTTCTTATTACGTTGAGGAATTGACTGATAAAATAGAACAAGAGGCAATGAAATACATTGAGGAGATTGACAAACGAGGCGGGTATATCCAATGTATTGAAGATAACTATTTCCAGCAGGAGGTTGCGGATGCCGCTTATGCTTTTCAGAAATTAAAAGAAACCGGTGAAATGGTTATAGTCGGTGTGAATAAATATCAGATTGATGAAGAACTTACTATAGATATCATGACTTCTGATCCGGATTCTGCCGATACTCAAATATCACGGACTAAGCGCTTGAAGGAGACTAGAGATAACCTTAGAGTAAACACACTTTTGGCCGAGATCAAAGAGGCTGCAATTAATGAAGAGATAAATATTGTACCGAAAATCCTGGAGGCTGTTAAGGCTGATGCTACTGAAGGTGATATAATCCAGGTTCTGAAAGAAGTTTATGGTGAATACAAAGAGAAGCCTGTCTTTTAAGATCCTAACTGTAAGCATATAAAGGAAGAGTATGATGATAAGATCGATAAAAGTGTTAGTGGCAAAATCGGGTTTAGATGGACACGATAGAGGAGCAAAAGTGGTATCCCGCGCTTTAAGAGATGCCGGCATGGAGGTCATTTATACGGGATTGTTTTTAACTCCCGAAGAAATCGTTGAGATTGCTATTCAGGAGAACGTAGATGTTCTGGGCTTAAGCATTTTATCCGGAGCCCACATGACGATTATTCCCAAAATAATAAAGTTATTAAACAATAATAACGTGGAGGATATGCTTGTAATACCGGGAGGAGTCATTGTTCAGAAAGACGAAATTGATGAAATATTAAGTTGGGGGATACCAACAATTTTTGGTCCGGATACACCTTTAATAAATATTGTCAATTTCATTAGAGAAAATGCAAAATATTGACTTGAAAACAAAGCCCGATTCATTTCGATTATTCAGGAAATCTTTAGAAAACAGCAATTTGGATGGATTGGTTGCTTAATTATAAAGAATTTGCGCTGTTGATTTAGGTCAGTTAATGTCAGAATTTTTCATTTGTTTTATTGTAAATTCCTTCGGCTTACTTTATAATTATTTATATAAACTAAACGATTTTAATCTATAGTTTATAATTTCTACAAATTAAAAATAAATATAATTTTGACATACAGAG
>JAQVLN010000070.1 GCA_028704155.1 Desulfitobacteriaceae bacterium | reverse complement strand
GTCACCTATAACCTGCCAATCTTCAGGCTTTAAACAAAATTTTTTTTGTTGGTTCAGAATTGTTGATGCCCAGGCCTGGCCGGCGGATTCTCCAGCTTGTACCTTATTTTTAAGTTCTGATAAAAAATTCTGCCAGGGAAAGCTGCTGCGTTCCTGCAAGTTGGAAAAAGCCTCCGGAAGCGGAGTCAAACCCCAGTTTATTTCGGTATCCAATAACACAAGCAATGTCAAGAATTCACGTAATTCCCTGGGCCGGCGCCGTATCCTCCCGGCTTGCCATAATCCCGTAATTCCACAACCGCCAATAAGACCTATACACCCCAAAATTATCATCTTTTCCTCCGCTAGCCGTGATTAATAACTCCCGGCATAATCTCTGATTTCATGATATTTCGCCCGGTACCGGTATCGAAAACACTTTCAATAGTTCCGGGACCGTTTTTTCTGTTCAAAACAATAATCCTTTCAAAAAACCGCTCTTCAAGAAGCAGCTTTAAAATTGGGCGTTTAGAAGCTTCCTCCATTGTATTTGCATGGGCAGTACCCAAAATCCTGACTCCCGTCCTCAAAGCGTCTGCGATTGCCGATACATCATCTGAATGTCCCAATTCATCAACTGCAATTACATCCGGGGCCATAGTCCTAACCAACATGCTTATTCCTCTGGCTTTGGAACAACTATCCAGGACATCGGTACGGGGCCCCAAATCAAAAGAAGGACTACCCTGCCACATCCCGGCCAGTTCTCCCCTTTCATCAACTACACCGACGGTTAAACCATTAAAGCCCATTTGGGGGACACCCTCACTTAACGAACGAATCAAATCACGCAAAAAGGTCGTTTTTCCAGCCCTGGGTGCTGAAAGTATCAGAGTATGTCTGAGCAGGCCTCCCGGTTCCATTAATAAAGGTAAGACTTCTATTGCCCTTCCTTTTATTTCTTTTGCCAAACGAAAATTCAAAGCTGAAATATTTTTGATAGTCTGCAGATCCTCCCCCTGCATTATTACCTGACCTGCTATGCCTACCCTGTATCCGCCGGGGAGTGTCAGGAAACCTTGTTTAAGCTTTTCATTGACAGCGTAAATTGAACTATTGGTCATCCTCTCCAGTGTTTCTGCCAAGTCACTTTGACTGATTCGATAGGAATTGACTTGACTTGTCTGCTGACCATTGCTATCAAGAAAAATATCCTGTTCAGAAGCTTTGAGTAACAAAGGCTGTCCGATACGAAGCCGGATTTCTTCAACATCCGAGAAATCAACATTATTTACCCTTTGAAATATTTCTCTTAAATTATCGCTGAGCCATTTAGTAAAAATCAGCCAGTCCTTACCTGTATTTGCAGATCCTGATACAGGTAGTTTTATTGATTTTTTTTTTGAAGATAGTGTATAATGCATCGACACACTATTCCCCCCTCTACTGAAAAGTATGTCCCGGTTTTTAGTTTTAGACATTCCGGATAAAATTTTATTTATAACTCCCAAATTAATTTGTACGTAATAAAAAATCCTCTCTTGGCAGCAAGTTAGCAGCTTACTCCCATGAGAGGATTTTTTTCATTTATCCTTAATCAAAATGCAGATTTTTACGCTCTCTGGACATAGTTGCCAGTTCGCGTATCAATAATTAAAAGATCTCCTTCATTGACAAAGAAAGGAACCTGTACAATGACACCGGTTTCCAATGTGGCCGGTTTTGATCCACCTGTAGCTGTATCACCTTTTACTGCAGGGTCTGCCTGAGTTACAAGAAGTTGAACAGTATTAGGAATATCAACCCCAATGACAGTTGTTCCAAAGAACAAAACACCTAAATTCATATTCTCTTTGAGCCATTTTACCCCGTCGCCAATTTGTTCGACTGTCAAAGAAGTCTGTTCGTAACTTTCATTATCCATTACTACAAAGAGATCTCCGTCTTTATATAGATATTGCATTTCCCGGCGCTCCACATGAGCCTTGGGAACCTTCTCACCAGCATTCATTTTGCGTTCAACGATTGCACCGGTTTTAACATTTTTAAGTTTTGTGCGGACAAAAGCTGCACCTTTTCCAGGCTTAACATGTTGAAACTCAACAATTGTATAAACATCACCATCAATTTGAATGGTTAAACCTGTCTTAAATTCGTTTGTAGAAATCATGTAATTTCCCTCCAAAATATATTATGTTATTCATTACATATTATTTCTGTGCATTTGTTTATCCAAGCGTAAGACTCCCCCACCGAAGTCTCGATGTTCAGCTTCAGCTGAACGAGTTCACTAAATTAATTCCGGATATTAAGTCTGTGCACAGCCGACTATCGTTAAGCCTTTGGGTGATTGTGTTAAAACTTCACAACCCTGTTCAGTCACCAGGACCATGTCTTCAATCCTGACTCCGCCCCAGTCAGGTATATAAACCCCAGGCTCTACTGTTACAATCATACCCGGCTGAAGTATTTTTTCTTCACGCATGTTTAAACTGGGTCCTTCATGTACACTTAGCCCGACAGCATGCCCTAAACCATGACCAAAAAACTCCCCATAACCGGCTTTCTGTATAATGTCACGGGCAACAGCATCAACTTCTTTACCCTTTAATCCCGGCTTCACTGCTTTTATCCCGGCATAGTTAGCCGCCAAAACCAGTTCGTAGATTTCTTTCTGTCGCTTATCAGGTTCTCCAAGAATTACAGTACGGGTTATGTCTGAGCAATAACCCTGATAAACAGCCCCGAAATCAACAGTAAGGAACTCTCCTTTGGCAATTTTCTTTTGACTTGCCCTGCCATGAGGTAAAGCTGAGCGCTTTCCCGAAGCGACAATGAAATCAAAAGAAGCTCCGCTTGCTCCAGCACGCCGCATAGTAAATTCCAAATCAAGGGCAATTCCTTCTTCTGTCTGCCCAACTTCAAGCTGATTCAATATATTCGCCCAGGCTTGATCGGCGATTTGGACTGCAGTACGGATTAAAGATATTTCTGTTGAATCTTTAATTGAGCGCAACCCGGTTACTAAATCAGGCAAAGAAACAAGTTCCGTCTGAGGAAGTGCTTCCTTCAGACGGCAATAATCCAGGTAATTCAGATAATCGCCTTCAAAACCCAGCCTTTTGGCACCCTGTGTTATTAGTGCTAAAGAGGCAAACATGTTATTAATGATTTTAATTACCTTAAACCCTATGGCTTCCTGGTTAGCCTGTTCAATATACCTGAAGTCTGTTAAAAGAAAAGCTCGTTCCGGTAAAATCAGTAAGCAGCCTGCCGAACCGGTAAATCCGCTGAGATAACAACGATTTTCCGGAACTATCGAGAAAAAGGCATCGATACCTTCTGTTTGCATTTTTTGACGCAGATTTTTCAAGCGGTTCATACTGATCCCCTTTACCCGATTATATCCTGTGCCGGCATCTATACCCGCTGCTTACCACAAAATTTTATCACACTTAAACATCTTAGCATAGTCTTTTCCACTAAGAGATGCAATTAGCAACTTCCACCCAGCACATTTGCTTAATTATTCAAAAAATAAATTTGAAGCAGGGCTTCTCCTCCTTCAGGTTTCAGAATGACTTCCTGGACGTGTATTGCCAGTTTATCCATATGCTCCAACTCATTTAATCCTGTTTCTATTTCTTGCCACTTACCAAGAAAATAGATCCTCAGGTTAGCGTAATCTAAACCTCCGGAATCAGCCGGCTCTGTTATTCCGGTAAATTTCTCAACGTTAAAAGATGCTATTTCTACCCTGTTTTTTATTAAGCAATCCTGACAAAGCTCAATAATCTCAGGTAATTTATCTGCCGTAGGTATTCCGATGCTTTCCCCGGGGTTTATCCCGGAAAAAAGCAGACCTTCCCAATAAGCTTTTTCAGCCTGCCAGGAATTAATCTTGAAACAAAGCCAATAAAAAACCGAACCAAATACCAGAAAAATCAGAAAGGTTAAAATCAGAAAAAAAGATGTGTGTTTACGAACCTTCTGCCAAAGCAACTTATATTTAGCCATACTTTCCAATATATTTTCCCGAATAATGATCATTCTGATTACCCTCATTATAATAACTTGTTGAAAGTAAACCTTACGACTTTGAAAAGGCCTTTTCTTTATGACTAAATCCTGTTTTAAGGACAAATTTAATGAAAGCCTGGTCTGTTTTCTGATAAGTAGTAAGCTGGGGACGATCCAGTCCGGAATTCATTAAAGCAGTTATTAATTCTTCAAACTTTTCCGCATTGATAGTTGTTCCTTGAAGGTACAGTCCGCCCTGTTTATATTCCAAATTAGTTAATTCTACTCCATTTGGCAGCAAGTACTGGATTTTTGCCAACTGTTCACCAACATAAAACGGATATTCTTTAGCAAAAAACCAGGCCTTGTTTAGAGCTTCTTGCCGATTGGATATTGTAAGCAGTTCTCTTCCCTTGCTTCTTAATTGTTCTGCCTCATTTTGAAGCTTATTTTCTCTAATCTGCAAGGGAAACCAGATAATAAAGCTTGTAATTAGAATTAAAGCAAAGCTGATTGTATTTATTTTATAAAGAAAATCCTTTCTTTTTCGATCTATTTGTTTTCGCCAGAGATTAATACTGTTTTTATCACTAAAATTTCTTAAAGCATAGGTAATAACGGTTTTAGCATTTTCCGGCCATGTTGGGAGATGGTTTTTCCAGGAATCAGGCATTTTCATTAAATCTGCTTTGCAAATCCGGGAAACCAGGCCGGACTTATGTAAGCGCTCAGCAATTGCTTCAGTTGTTTCTTCACCGGTAATATAGATATTCTTCAAGGATATTCCGGGATATTGACTTCCATAAAACAACAATACCCGTTGTATTTCACTTTCCCATTCAGCCTCAGGCAGAGCTGTTATTGAATCAACAGAAAAAGTCCTGACAACCTCAGGGATAAGGCCATTGAAAAGGATTAACTGTAAAGTATTATTTTCAATCTGAAGACAGACAGATTCTTCATCGTTATTTAAGTCCAAAGCATAACCTAATGCCAATATAGCAAAATCAATCTTTTTAATCTGAATATTTACCTGCTGAAAAATCTCAATATAATCCCGGATTGAACTGCTTCTTGTTGCCCCAATCAGAATATGAAATATATTTCTTTCCCTATTGTCTTCCAGTATCAGATAATCAGAAAGTAAATCTGATTCCGGAATTGGTACTTCTTCCTCAATTAGAAAACCAATTGCCGAAGCACGGTCGCTTTTTGCAATCCAAGGTAAGCGAAATGCTCGAATAAATCCTAGTTGGGAGGGAATAAGAAGGTTAATAATTATTGGTCCTCTAAATTTTCTTTTTACTAAATAGGACTGTATCAGTCCATGGAAAACCTCTTTATTTTGCAATATACCCTGATCAATGACTCCAGTCGGTATTGGAATAAGGTCAAAATTTAGTTCTTTTTTCGATAATCTTCCCGTTAGGCGGGATTTTCCCGAAACAGCCAGGATCTTAAGTTCCAGATCGGTGATTTCAACCGTGAGAATAATCTTGGACATAAATCCCTCCCTGAATATTTGATAATGAATTAACAAAATACGCGGGAACAGTAAAATTGAATAATTTGGTCTCCCCAAAAAAGTACCGCAAGAGCCCCGAAAGAGAGAAAGGGACCAAAAGGAATAGGTTGTTTAATTTTTCTGCGATGAAGCAAAAGCATACTCAACCCAATAATACTGCCTGCCAAACTGGCGCTGAAAACAGCCAAAATTATGTGCGGAAATCCTAGAAACGCCCCCAGGGCTGCAACAAACTTAACATCCCCAAATCCCATTCCCTGTGGATATACCAGAGTAATCAACCAAAAAGCCCCTCCTGCTGCTGCCGCTGCGAGCACACTCTCCAGCCAACCGGGAGTTCCCGGCAGTACAAATGACCCCAAAAGGCCGATAATCAACAAGGGATAGACCAATCCATCCGGTAAGGTCATAGTATCAAGGTCAATAAATGCTAAAGCAATCAGAATAGCTACAAAAACCAAATACCAAAAAACCCTGGCATCCTGAACTCCCTGATTAAGCCAGACCGTATAGAAAAAAAGTCCTCCAGTTAAAATCTCTACAGCAGGATAGCGACAGGATATGGATGTACCGCACTTCCTGCAAGAACCCTTCTGAATAATAAAGCTTAAGACAGGAATTAGTTCCCAGAAGCTGAGGGCATGTCCGCAAACCAGACAATGTGAACCAGGACTTACAATTGATTCTCCGCGGGGAACCCTGTAAATGACTACGTTCAGAAAACTTCCAATTATCAATCCCAAAATACCATAAAATAAACTAATTATAGTAATCAAGCAACCTCCTCAGAACCATTAATTGGCTGATGACCAGAGTTCAGCTAACTTATCATCAAATACACGAATTTCAGCCCCTGAACCTGCAGCATTCAGATAAATCATAATAAGATTAGTCGGAGTAAGAGAAGTATAAACCCCATCAGTGGGCAAATCATCAACACCAAATCCCATCTGGGCATCGGCAACCTTTTGCTGAGTCGTATTTATATCAAGTTTACTTATATACTTCGGTATCAATTTATCTGCAGTTATAGTCCCTTCAACTGCTGTAACCTCTGATTTTTGAGGATAAACACCATTCTCCAACTGATAACGGTCCAAGGCTGTTTTTAGTTGATGTCCGGTAGCAATATCCGCATTACGTCTGGCTGTCTCGGCACTGGAAAGGAATTTGGGTGTAGCTATAGCTGTCAGGATCGCCAGAATAATCATGACCAGCATAACTTCCAATAATGTAAAACCTATACTTTTCATGCTGATTTCTTTACTATTCATTTCCTTCATCCTTCATTAGTTAGTATTAGTTGCTACTGCAGATTGGTACTTATATCAAAAATCGGCAGCAAAATTCCTACTGCGACCAAACCAATCAGACCGGCCAAGCCTAAAATCAGGATTGGCTCGGCTAAATGAGTCAGACGAACTAACTGTTGATCAAGTTCCTGGCGAAAGATAATTGTCAAATGCAGGAGCATAGTATCCAAATTGCCGGTTTCCTCAGCTACATTGAGCATTTCACAGGCGTCAGAGGGAAAAAGGGCTGAACCTCGCAGGGCACCGGTCAAGGTTTTTCCCTGACATACCCCGCCAGCCACTTGTTTGATTAATTTACGTATTTGTCCGCTCCTGACAGTACTTTCCGTAAAGTGTAAGCATTCCAGCAAGGGAATACCTGCTGTCAGCAATCTTCCTAATACGCGGCAAAATTGAATCAGTTCATTTAATTGGAATATCCGGCCGAATAACGGAATATAAGTAATGAATTTAGTCATTATTTCTTGCCAGGATTGAGGATAAAAAAACTTTACAAATACTGCAGTGCTTAAAAGAGCCAGAAATAAAATACTCAAAGCTATTGGCAAATAACGGCCACAGGTAAAAATGACCGAAGTCAGGTATGGCAATCGAGTTCCAAGGCTTGAAAACAATTTCTCATAGGTTGGCAGGACCCAAAGACTTAAGACAAAGATTACGCTAAAAAACGCTCCTGATAATAGCAGGGGATAAGCAAGAGCTGCCCGAATTTTTCGTTGAAACAAACATTCCTGTTCCAGATCATCTGCTATCTCACTCAAAGTATTGGCCAGGGTACCTGTTTTTTCTCCCACCCTAACCATGGACAGGATATATAAACTTGGCGCAGGATTAACTATTTTAAGCGCTTCTGCAAGACTGCTCCCCCTTTGAATCTGTTCCCTGACACCTTGCCACTGCAGCTGCTGGTTTTTCCCGCCGGACACCTTGATGGATATAATATCCAAAGCTTTCAATAATGGAATACCGGCCTCCAGCACAATAGCTAAACGGCGGGTAAAGACAGCCCATTGACGTTTAGCATCTTTACCGGCTGAAAATAAATTTAATCCCTTCCGTCTGGGTTTAATCATCAAAGGATACAGCCCTTGTTCTCTCAGCCAGGTACGAATATAGGCAGTTTCAGTTGCCTCACACATACCTTGTCGGATTTGTCCCTTTGCATCAACAGCTTTCCAAACATAAGCTAATGATTCCATTTCGTTCTCCTGTCTGTTAAATCCTCATAAGGAAAGAACTTTAAGGAAATTATAGAGTTACTGTAGTATTTTCAAGATCAACAGTAGAGCAAAGTACTTCTTCAAGCGAAGTAAGTCCTTGTGCTACTTTAAATAAGCCATCCTGAAACAAGGGGACCATTCCATGCTCTATCGCAGCATTTTCAATTTCCCGAGAACTACCCTGAGAAAGAACCAATTCTTTAATATCCTGATTGTAAATTAAAAACTCATGAATCCCCAATCTGCCGTTATAACCTGTTCCTCTACACAATTTACAGCCTTGAGCATGATAGATAGTATCAATTCCTGTTTCAAACCGAAGTGCCTGCTTTTCAGTAGAGGTAATTGAAGAGGGCCTTTTGCAATGATGGCATAGCAAGCGGACCAAACGCTGTGACAAAACTCCGCTTAGCGCCGCAGCCAGAAGATAAGGTTCAATTCCCATATCCAGTAACCGTGTCAAAGCAAGGGCGGCTGTATTGGTGTGCAATGTCGATACTACCAGATGGCCGGTTAAAGCAGCTGTAACAGCAAGCCTGGCTGTTTCTTCATCCCGTATTTCCCCAATCATAATAATGTCAGGATCCTGACGCAAAATTGACCTTAATCCTTTGGCAAAGGTTAAACCATTTCCGTGTACCTGAACCTGATTAACCCCTGCCAAACGATATTCGACAGGATCTTCAATAGAAATAACATTAAATATTTCTGTCCTTAATTCTCTCAAAAGGGCATAAAGAGTTGTGGTTTTTCCGCTCCCGGTCGGCCCGGTAACGAGAATTAAACCATGGGGCCTATGCAGGAATTCACGAATCCCGGCTTCAACTTGCATACTCATGCCTAAGGCATCAAGAGAACGCTTGGCTGTTTCAGGATCAAGAATCCGTACAACAATTTTTTCCCCATAAACAGTAGGCAAGGTTGATAAGCGCAAATCGATCCGCCTATTCCTGACTTCAATCAGCATTCTCCCGTCTTGGGGCAACCGCCTTTCGGAGATATCCAGTCCGGACATAACTTTCAAACGGGAGATGATACTTCTGGCCGCACCTATGGATAATCGGCATTTTAAACAAAGCCGCCCATCAATGCGGTAACGAACTCTAAAATCCGATTCATGGGGTTCCCAGTGGATATCACTGGCTCCCTGAACAACTGCCTGATCCAACAAGGTATCAACTAATCTTATAGTAGGGGCATCGCGGCCAAGTAAATCCGTTGTTAATTCATCAATAGTCCAGACATCCTGACCATCTTGACTGAAATTCTGAAGCTTTAACAGCTGATCAACCGATTTTTCTACTGTTAGGAACTGACCGATTGCAGTCCTGATTTCTTCTATTCCGGCTAATACGGCTTCTACCTTGCAACCGGTATAAAGCTTAACATCATCAAGGGCTCTAACATCGGTAGGATCTGCAATAGCAACTCGCAAGACCCCTGATTTATACTCTATTGGAATTAATAAATGACGACACGCCAATTCCTCGGGTATAATCCGGGCAACATTTGGGTCAATTGTGACTTGGGTCAAGGAAACAATAGGTAGATTCAAGTATTTACTCAGACTTTCTTTCAAAAGATCATCAGATAAAATTCCCAAACGAACCAATACTTTACCTATTCTTTCCCTGGATATATTCTGAATCTCCAAGGCTTGGGCAAGTTCCTCGGAATTAATATAAGTATTTACTAATAGGAATTGCCCAAAAGTAAATTCTGAAGGTTTTTGTAAGTTTTCTTGAATCATATTTACTCCACTTACCTGTGTAATTCCTGATAATTAGTCATTATCCATTTGTCAGAATCTCTTTTCAGATATACTTTGATTTCTCGCTTGGCAAAACCGGATACCGCTAAAGCTGTAACCCAATATCCATCTTCATAAGCGGAAATACTCACTTTGGTTTGAGTTCCGGCTACTAACTTACTCCCCCCCGACCACTCAGGGTTAAGTAATAATTGTACCTTGGCCCATTCAATTCCGGCTTCAGCATTATATACGGCCTGACAACTCTGAGACTGGCGTTTAATCATGCGTAATCCGGCATCTGCTTTAATAATTCCCTCAAAACCTGTAAAGACCAGGGTTAAGAGCAAAATCAAAACGATCAGAGTCGCAAATCCTGATTGCCCGGTTTTGACAATTATCAAGTCCGACGTCTGATTAAACTGACCCACACAGCTTGTTGTTGATTCATTTCGGCCTGGAAGGTAATTTGCCACAAATCCGGTTCCACCTCCGTACAAGTTAAGTTCGTAATCCAACTGGCCACAGGATTGGGAACGTTGAGATGTTCACAATATAAATCTGTTATGCCATCACGATCTTTATCATCTATATAGAATACATCGGCTTGATTATATCCTGCTTCCGGCCAAGGAAGAATTTCCAGTACGCCGGGAGCAGGACATTGAACCGTTTGAGCTGAACGAATAGCCTTGGAGATAGTTTCTCCGGCAATCAGTAAGGCATATTGGATCTCCTGCCGGGCATTGATTTCTTTAGATCTCCACCATTGATCAGACAGCAAGCGTAAACTTAAAATCAGGATACTGCAGGAAATCAATAAAGACACAAGGACTTCCATTAAGGTAAAACCATCTTCCTCAAAATAGCCGACATCATTCAGCATATTACCCGCGCCTCCGCTATTATTCGGATTTTCATGAGGCTTTTATATTAAAGTCCAAGAAAAATCTCCAAATCTTAATCCATTGAGGTTAATTCTTATTAAATTCTCCATTCTGCTCCATTTGCCTTCGTCGTCGACAAATCTTTCATTTATGTTTCATCTTTTGTTATAAAATACTAATAATGTCGTAAGCGGTGGAACACATACCGTATCCTAAAAAATCAGCTCCATATTTAGCGTGGAACTGATTTTTTAGTAGAAACCTTCTTTTGCAATTTTCTTTATGTAGTTATAATGCTTCCTGATTAGCTTCT
>JAQVLN010000069.1 GCA_028704155.1 Desulfitobacteriaceae bacterium | reverse complement strand
ATCTCAGTCTGACGGAATGTTACTCTGCGAAGTAAAGTGTAAACTTTGGAGCCGCCGTATACCGAACGGTACGTACGGTGGTGTGGGAGGTCGGCTACTCAAATAATGGGTAGCCTCCTACCCGATTTATTATTCCCTGTTCGGAAAAATCTAGGAGTTGCCTTATAGCTTCAGCATGTACCATCATATTGTAGTTCCAAAACTTTTCTTCTTCGATAATATTGGTATAAGGGTAGTGCACTTGATGATTCTGCAACCGCTGCAAAAGAGTAATATAGTTGAGCGTGCTGCTGTGTCTGCGGGGACATTTGGTTTAATTGTTGCTGTGTTTGATCAATAAGTTTATTCATTTGCTGAAGAATTTCATGGGATTGAAGTTGCTGATTGGCCTGATGCAATGAGTTAAGTGCTTCCTGAATTGATTTTTTAAATTGTTGATGTGAATACTATAAAAAGTCAGGTTTCAGGCGGGAAGGATCTATATTTAAGGTACAAGTGGCGGCGAATAAAGATTTTCGAAAGTTAAGAGAGTAGGTTGGATGTCAACAGAAACAGGAAGGGAAAAAGGGAATAACAACAAGGGCTACTCGCTGATTGTTTCATATCTGGATGAAAACAATTTTAAAAACTTCGAGTATGTCTATGCTAAAAAGATAGATTTGACAGTACCGGATGATGTGCGGGATTTCAGTATTTTTATAAAAGAACTCTGCCGTAAAGGCAACAGTCCAAGGGGTAATCATCAATGCAGGTGTGGCTTTGGGCGGGCCGATAGAAACATATTTCGGGAAGTACCTGACCCACTATCCTTGCTATCTTACTCTACGCAAGATGATTTCCTCATGTTTTGACACCTCTTCTTCGATACGGGTTAATTTTTCTGCATTTTGCTTGTAGCCATCAAAAAGAGCATCGAGTTTGCGGCCGTGGTCATTTTCGATCAACATCACACTTTTTTCCACCCGGCCAAGCTTTTCTTCCATAGTCATCACTTTTTCAGCAATTAATTCTGTTAATTTTCTTTCTGCTTTTTGCCCATCCTCCATGCTGGTTATTCTTTTGTCCATCTTTTCCAGTAACAATAAAATCTTTTCTTCGTTATTCATAAAAAAAAATCAACTCCCCTACATTGGCCTACACGAGCCTATTATACCACCTGAAAAAGGACAAATCTCTTTAAAAACCATTATATGATTCTTTTTTCATGAGCAAGTGAAATTAAGCATCTCTAGTTCGGCTTCGTTATGTGCAGAACCGATGTGAGTGCTACCGATACGTTGTCGACCCAGTTTATGTTCAATTTGTACGGCGATGGCACCGCTTTTTGTTTTTACTTTCCTATATAAAGCTTGTCATGTGCTGATTATATACTAAAAATTATCTCTTTGGCAGCCTGTTAGTGACCACATTTTAGGTAAAGAAAAGCCCAACCATGAGGTTGGACATGTATATTATCTGATGTAAACTATAACGTAAAATGGAAATAATTACAACGGTAAACGGACACTTATTACAATATGACAAAGTTGAATAATTTCTGCATTAATCCGGGTATATAATGTTTTTGGATATATTTAATAAGTTTAGGCATGCGTTATATTGAAAATATTACTTGATTTATAAAAGTTAAGGAAAGCCTCTTGCCTCAGCTATAAGGAGCGTCTTTTGATTTTACTGCCTATCAACAAAACGTTGTTGACGTCGTCAGGTCAATTAAAGCAGGAAGGGATTCCCTGTACTTGTTTTTAGGAAGCTCGTGCTTTAACGGGATTGAATACAAAAATTAAGACGGTATCATAAGTTGTTCTTCGCCTTGGGCCAGTTTTTTAAAGGCCTGCAGTTTATCCTTTTCCCCTAGCTTCGCTTTAGTTATAGCCGTGCGCAAAACCGCCAGTGAGTGGGTGAGGTCAACGCGCTGTACGGGGAAGGGATAGTTGTCTTTGCCGCCATGGGCAAAGGTATAGCGCACGGGATCCTGAAAACTGGGTAAAGCCCCGTGAGTTACTTCCGCCACCATGGCAAGCGCCCGCAAAGTGCTGGGTCCTACGCCTGGTGTCTCCAGCAAACTTTTATAACACTCCGGTGGTCGTTCATATAGTTGATATAAGATTTTATCCAAATGTTTGGCCGAGGGTATTGGATGCTGTTTTGGCATTGTCATGATAAGGCGACCACCCATAGGAGCAGCAAGACCATGTCCCGAACTTGCCCCGTAATTTTCAGTAAATAAACTTAATTGCCGGTTATCCGGTTCGCGGTAGCTTTCCGCAGCAATGGACTGATAAATTCTTGACACCTGCTCAGGCCTTTCACGGCAAAGTGCTACCGAGGCTTTCCTAGTTGCCTTATTATCATGATAAACAAGATTAAGCACGTCAGTTTCCGGAAGTCCACAGACTGCCGAGTGGGGATCCTCCACAAAACTTTGCAAATTTTCACTTAGCCAGTGGTAGCGTCGGGCATAGCGATTTTTTTCATTCATACCCTGCTGGATGACAGCCCAGTTGCCTGCCCGGTCAAACACAAAGAAATGGTGGTAAAGCTGATAACCATCTTGCACTGCTGCTGAATCGACCTTGGCCACTAAGCGGCTGGTTCCCTGTAAGGCTACCAAATCATTGGACAAACCGTATTTTTCACCAGCCTCCACAATTTCCAAAGGGGTTTTTCTTGAGGCTTTGCCTTTCCCACCGGCGAAAAACACACCCAACTCTCCCTGGTTTTTGCTTAACCCTTCTTTTAATGCGCCACAGACGACGGTGGTAAGACCGGAGGAGTGCCAGTCGAAGCCCAGGACGCTGCCAAAGGTCTGAAACCAGACCGGATCGGAAAGTCTCCGTAAGATTTCCGATGGGCCATATTCAAGCACGATCGCTTCTACCATCGCTGAGCCCAGCTGTTTCATTTTTTCGAAAAGCCACGACGGGCACTGTCCCCCGTGCAGTGGCACATTAGCGATTCCTGTTTGCATGCTCTTTCCCCCCCATCCTTTTACATTTATTTTAACATAACTTGTAGCAATCACCTTTAACACTTTTTTAAGTGCTCTGTAATTTGCCTAACCCAACTTCCCGCTGAAAAGGGCTAATTAGCCTAATAAATACCATTTTTAAAGGGTATCAAACCCTGAAACCCTTGGTATAAGCGGGTCGATTTTTCAAAATGCCGTTGTAGTGCCGTAATAATTTCAGAAGCTATATACTTTCCTCCTCCACTTAGATATGCTTTAGGTATGTATATTAGAGAATGTGTTACGACGAATAAAGCTACCAAAACGAAATATGTTACCCATCGTCTCGTTGAGTCTTACCGGGTTACAGAAGGGTCTATTGCTCCCATAGGTCTTGGTCACTGTATTCGAAAGGAATGATATAAATAGTAAGGACCTATGCTTAGAAGCGAATTTAAAGGACTGACATTATGATACAAGTTACAGCCGCAATCATCATAAAAGACAACAAAATACTGATTACTCAACGGGCATCGGGTCAAAATTTAGCAGGCAAATGGGAGTTTCCCGGCGGAAAAATCGAACCTGGAGAGAATCCACAGCAATGCTTACAGCGTGAAATCCGGGAAGAACTTGACGTGGATATCGAAGTCTCAGATTTCTTCGCAGAGAGCATCCATACCTATCAAAGCGGAACCATTAAATTAATGGCTTTCTGGTGCCGGTGGCTTTCCGGTGATTTCAATTTACAAGTGCACAGCAAATTAGCATGGGTTAATCGCCATGAGATTAGCCTATATGACTTTGCCCCGGCGGATATTCCGCTGGTGGAAAAGTTAAAGGAAGTTATGTGTTAGTGTTAGTTAGAGGTGGAGCATGTCTGGAATTATTTATGGCCTATATAAGCAGATCATTAACGGTTGTCTCTATCCAATCCTTTAACTCCAAGGAACTAACCGAGATCACCACACCGGATTACTATGATTATATTGTGATTGATGAATTCCATCATGCAGCTGCCCCATCTTATCAGGAACTGTTGGCCGATTGTCTCAATTGGGAAAGGCTATTCCGCTGGACTTAGATTGCTCGTATACCACGGATCAGATTTTGGTGGCGCTGGGGAAACATACTGAAAAAAAGAAGAGTCCTTTCCGGGAGGGCGTACTTTATTTGACTGATCAGCAGCTGGATGTTTTCTTCGTCACCCTAAACAAGTCGGAAAAGGATTATTCGCCCTCTACGCTGTATCAGGATTATTCTATAAATGAAGAGCTGTTTCACTGGCAGTTCCAGAGTCGGACAACGGAGGAATCGCCCACCGGACTAAGCATATCGGTACGGCACATAACGACGCGGAACTTGAAATACTTCTCGCCTTAGCGCATGAAAAAATGTACGAAGGGCAGCTCACTCTTGACTTTGAAGAGCAAGCGATTGGTGGGGATGCTGATCTGCGTTTGGAAAAGTCGTACTCTGCGTTATTATGGGACACTTTAAGCAGCGTATATGACAAACTGAAATTCGAGAGCATAGGCGATCTTGTTTTTAAACAGCTCGTTCTCGCCCGCATAATTGAACCGACATCTAAGCTCGACACGATACGCGTACTGGCGAACCTGAACTTGGATGCGCCATCCAATTCAGGCATTCATCGTTGTCTTTGCAATATTATTGATGAGGGATACAGAGAGCATTTGAGCGAAGCGTGTTTCAGATATGTGAAACCGGCAGCGCTGGGGCTCGTTCTTTACGACGTAACCACCCTGTACTTCGAAATACAAAAGGAAGATGAGTATCGCAAAGCCGGGCTTTCCAAAGAGCGTAGACTTGAGCTGCAGATCACGGTCGGCCTTCTGGTGGACCGTACAGGTTTGGAAAGCAACACTTAATTCAATTTTCAGGTAAAAATCGAAATGTTGCAGCTGTTGGAGGCCGACTTGAATTGTATTTACAGCTTCGCAGGGAATATGTCATAGTATTGCACAGTGGCTTTGAATACTGAAAATAGCTATAATGTTAATATGGATATTTGGAAGAACTTGCGCAAAATAATACATGTTGATATGGATGCTTTCTTCGCTTCTGTCGAGCAACGGGATGATCCGGCCCTACTGTCTAAGCCGGTAGTGGTGGGTGGTAAACCCAACAGTCGCGGCGTAGTTTCAGCTGCCTCTTATGAAGCGCGAAAGTACGGAATCCATTCGGCCATGCCCTTAGCAGAGGCTTATCGGCGTTGTCCCCATGCGATCTTTTTGCCTGTCAACATGCGTAAATATCAAGCAGTGTCGTCTCAAATCAGACAGATATTTATGACTTATACACCTCTTGTAGAGCCGCTATCATTGGATGAGGCATTTTTGGACGTTACAGGATCTACGAGCTTATTTGGCCCTGCTGATAAAATTGCTTTTACGATTAAACAATGTATCAAGCAGGAGCTAAACTTAACGGCTTCAGTTGGTGTGGCCGGTAATAAGTTTTTGGCTAAACTGGCATCAGACTTAGAGAAACCCAATGGTTTTGTTATTGTTCAGCCTGATCGGGTTCAGGAGTTTCTTGACCCACTGCCGGTGGAAAGGATTTGGGGAGTTGGTAAAAAAACGGCTGAGCGGTTGCATAAGATTAATGTCAAAACGGTTAGGGATTTGCGTTTCCTGGAGTTGGGATACTTGGAGCAGTTATTTGGAGTTTTGGGAAGTCAGCTTTTTCAAATGGCTCAAGGTATTGATGACCGGCCGGTAGAAAATGATAGAATGATTAAATCCGTTGGTCGCGAGACCACCTTTGCGACGGACCTTACCGATCGGGATGTATTGGAGACTGAACTATTAAAGCTTGCCGTTGATGTTGGTCGAAGATTACGCAAGAAGTCCATCAAAGGAAAGACGATTACCTTAAAAGTCCGGTATGACGATTTTCGTACGGTGTCACGCTCGCATACATTAGCGCAAACGACAGATTTGGATAACGTGATTTATAAAGAAGCCTGTAACTTATTAAGCGCGGTATCGCCTCAGCAGCCACTGAGGTTGATTGGTTTAACGCTGAATAATCTGACGGATAAGTCAGAACGGCAACTTTCCTTATTTTCTGAGCAGCAAAAGGATAATGAGGCTCTGGCGAAGGTTATTGATTTGGTTAAGGAAAAATATGGTGAGAAAAGCATTACCAGAGCAAGATTGTTATAAGACAGATTTATTTTAGGAACTCACAAATTATAATTTGGGGCAGGATGTTACCTGTCCCTTTCGCATGCTTCAAGTTCCCAGTTGTAGCTGTTGTGGGTAAAAACGGAATTGGAAAGAGTACGGAATTTCATTTTCCTGTTGTAACTTACGGTTTTTCCTTTTATCAATTCTCTTTGAGTGGACACATTCATCAGCAGTTCCTGCTACCCTTGACTTACCTTAGCGGACATGATAATTTTATCTTAACTGAAACCAAACCTCAGCGGACATCAAGACTTGATTTTTGGCATAGTAATGTCCGCTAATCTTAATTAGAAGACACTGGAGGGGGATTCTCATGGCTATCAGTAATGACGATATTTTTAAGTTGATAAATATACTTCCGGAAGAAGCCAAGCAAATAGCCTATGATTTTTTAAAATCTTTAACGACACGACCAGATTGGGACGAAATCGAAAAAATGGAACCGGACGATATACCTTTATCTGATGAAGAGCTTCGCCAACTCAATAGTGATGCAGGTTTTGTTACAGGGGAGGAAGCCAAGCGTGAGTTCGGATTACAAGTTGATCTACCATAAGGACGCGATCAAATTTATAGCCAAGCAGGAAAGAGCTATTCAAGAACGTATTCGCAAAGCATTAACGGGTCTATCCATTCGTCCGCCTATAGGGGATATTAGGCCTCTTAAGGGGCAAGGGAAAATAATGCGTTTGCGAGTTGGCACATACAGAGTTATTTTTGAGGTTAGTCATACGGAACAATTTGTATATATATTAACCATTGACAATCGTGGTGATGTCTATTAAAAAGATGCAAAATAAGAGTCGGTTTTCACTTAGAATAAGGGAAAACCGACTCTTGCTTCCATAAATATATCTTAGCGCATATTTTTTATCAAAATGTTAGCGGGACCCCGGAAACAAGAGGGGTGGCTCTTTATTGATCAAATGGCAGAATTATTTCAGCGTGATAAATCCACTATTTCCCGCCACATTAAAAATATATTTAATGATAGTGAACTGATAAGAAATTCAGTTGGTGCAAATTTTGCACCAACTCTGCTGACGGTAAAACATATCAGGTTGATAATTTGTAAGTTCCTATTAAATTTGTGTCGAACAGGCCGTACAGCAGCAAGTAATAGTTAAAGGCATTACTTTTTCCGTTCATTCCACATTTCCTTCCGGACCACTTCTAATTCATTCAGGACCTCTTCTTCGGTAATACTTTTCTCCTGAGCTTCTTTGCTTAGGGCATCTTGTAGCTCACGTAAGGCAATTAAGCTGGCCTTAGTGATCACAACTTTGCCATCGTCTTCTATGAAGGCAACCCGATCACCCTCGTTTAAGTTTAATAATTCTCGAATTGTTTTCGGAATCGTTACCTGTCCTTTAGAGCTAATTCTTGATACTTCCACAGCGTAACCACCCTTCAACGTCTTTACATCTTTACTTTCTTTACCCTTAGTATACTACAGCATAAAAACCAGTGCAATGCATAAGTTCCGTATATTCTTTTGAAAATGGCACTTTTGAAGTGAGCGTAAAGCTGCTGGACGTGCTGGAAGAGGCCATTTTCAGCTTGGGAGAACAAGGATGATGCTACAGGTGCAAAAAAAGAGAGATCAGATTATCTCTCTTTTGATCACTATATATTTGACAGGATAGCTTTCTGGAATAGGCTAAGGAATTAGGTTATTCCACGGTCACGTAAACACAATCATCGGCGGCATGTGCTATAATATTTATATGGGGAAATACGACATTTTAGAAGGAGACCAGATCGATGAGGGCTTTGATCGTATACGATTCCTACTTTGGAAATACGCAAAAGATAGCAGAAGCTATAGGTAATTCGATTGCTTCCAATGACGATGTAACAGTATGTACGGTTACTTCTATCAAGCCAGAGCAGTTGTCGGGAGTGAACCTATGATAGTCGGGTCCCCTACCCGAGCTTTTAAATCAACGGATGCGATCAAAAAATTTCTTAATTCCATCCCACCTAATGGATTGAAAGGTATGGATGTATTGGCTTTTGATACCAGGATTTCAGCCAAAGACACTAATTCCAAAGTACTTAATGTATTTATAAAAGTCTTTGGTTACGCAGCTGAACCGATAGGAGAAAAACTCCAGAAAAAAGGCGGAAACTTAATAGCCCCGCCTGAAGGATTTTTCGTTAAGGACTCTGAAGGCCCCCTAAAAGAGGGAGAGCTTGAACGGGCAGCGAACTGGGTTAAGGGGAGGAAATATTCCTTATCATCGTAGTTGCCGGCGGTATAACCTTAAAAACCATAACAGACAGATCTGATGCCGATCTCCAAAAGCTTTTAGTAGCCGAGATTAAAGAGGTTGACCTTAGCAAAATCGAAAACGGCACGTATACGTGGACTTATCAGGCATCGATTATTGAATACTGCTCCCATGACATTTTTCCCGCGTCTACCATTGCTCCCCAATAATTATTTAAGAGCCATTGTAGTACAATTTTGCAAAGGTGATCAATGAACATTGTAACAACAGCAATCATTTTTATCATGTTTCCTGTCAGAACACGATAGGGGCGTTGTTTGTCGTCCAACGACTTTGCGATAGAGTGTAATTTTGAGCAAAAATTGTTCTTTTTCATATGTCGCTTTTATTAGTAAAATCTGATTAAGATAATGTCGGCGTCTGCTTTTACCTCAACAATGTATTCGGTATTTCTTTGCAGTGCATCTAATGATGCGCCTTCTCCCGGTTGAACAACAAGATCGTCAATGATAATATTTCCATCCTTATCACTAATCCTTAGTTCAATCACATTACCACTGTTTGCGTCATTCACAACTTCTTTTGAATAGAAAACGCTGTCAAAAATCAAATAATTGCTTTCTTCAAAATTTATGCGCTCCCACCCGTCAGAGGACTGAATACCTCGTAAAGAAATCATGGTACTCGGTGAAAAGAAATCGTGTACTTTTCCCACATGTTGATATACCATATAGCACGAAATAATAACAATAGCAGTCAACATGACAGAAATACAGGCAATGCTAATTTTTTTAATTTTCCATTTATGCTTGAAGTCTTTTAACAACTTGCTGTTTTCAGCCTGAATATTCTGGTTAGAGGGTAAGGTCAAATTTTTTGCCAACACTCTATAATCTTCCCGACAACTCTCACACATTTCTATATGTGCCTGGACTGCTTTCGCAGTTTCTTCACTAAGGGCTCCATCTACATATAGCGGTAATAAATCTTTTACAATATTACAACTAATTTTTCCCATTCTCTATCTCCTCCATATAACTAACAATTTGCTTCTTTGCGCGATAAAATGTAACTCGCGCCCAACTGGGGGTTTTTCCAAATAGTAAAGCCATTTTTTTAAAAGAAAGTTCACCAAATACACGCAAAGAGAACACTTCCTTATATGGTTCTTTCATACCATGCAAAAAGCGATGGACAAGAAATGCACTTTCCTTATCAACAATGCGTTCTGTGAATAACTCTTGAGAGGTTGGCACATTGTCGGGAGGTTCTTTATCAGCGTAGATCTTTTGGCGTTTGTAATAAGTGTAGTATGTATTCTTAGCAATAGTAAAGAGCCAAGCTCGTATATCTTTAGTGCCATCAAAATCATCTATTCCTTTCAATGCTTTTGTAAATGTTTCTTGTGTAACTTCTTCGGCAATATCTGTATTTACGGATAAGCTACGCAAATACAGAAAAACATCTTTGAAATATAATTGATATATTTGTTCAAAGTCCACGCATTCACCTCCCCTTACCCTAATAACTAATGAAACTCAAAAGTGTTACAAACTTCTGAAAGAAATTTTTCACTATAATTATAAGCATATTTTGCCAAATCTGCGAGATTTTCCGAGATTACACGTTTCGGCAAGCAATTCGAGTGTGGCCACACTCGATATTTTCGCAGCCCCGAGGGGCCGCGAAAATGCTTATTGCTCGCCTCGTGGTTCCCGCTCGGTAAGCGGTAAGGAGTCTGGTACTTCCCGCATTTTGTCGAACGACATTCGGGGCCGCCGCCCCTTATGCATGCACAATACGGGTAAATACTTGCCCATTATAGTTAATACTTAGTTGCATTATGCGCACCTTATGCGCATAATGCAACTAAGAGGTGAGGAGTGAAACGAAAAGACTTAATAAAAAAGTTAATTGATAATGGTTGGTGGTTATTTCGAAACGGTGCAAACCATGACATTTATACCAACGGAATAAATAGTGAACCAATTCCTCGCCATCGTGAAGTGGATGAAAAACTAGCAAAAGATATTATCAAGCGTCAGGGACTAAAATAATCCTTAAAAAGTTTTGAAATATTGGAGGTGTTAGTGTGAAAAAAGCATACCCTGTTGTTTTAACTCCAGCCGACGTTGGATATGTTGTCTTTGTCCCCGATTTGAATATTAATACCGAAGGCACAGATATAGCTAACGCCATCGAAATGGCCCGCGACGCGATTGGGCTTTGGGCGATCTGTGAAGAGGATATGGGACGCTCTATTCCGTCACCATCAAACCTTCATCCCATATGCGCGGACAATGAGATTGTTACTCTGGTAGATATTGATATAGACGCATACCGTAGAGCGAATGATAATCGAACAATCCGAAAGAACTTAACTTTGCCAAGTTGGCTTAATGATTTAGCTGAAAAGGCGGGGGTAAACTTTTCGCAAATTTTACAGGAAAGTTTGAAAGAAAAACTAGGTGTCCAAGATCGATAATGCCAATTGGGGCAGATACTTCCCGAAATGTTAATGGACATGATAAAATCCGCAATAAACGGTCACGAAAAACCCGCACGAACGGCCACACTATCCGGCGAAACTGCATATCTTGAATGGGAAGATGATGAGGCGTTAA
>JAQVLN010000068.1 GCA_028704155.1 Desulfitobacteriaceae bacterium | reverse complement strand
GGGTGATAAAACTTCCGCAGTAGCCATTATTCAAGAAAAATTATGGCGCAGAGGTTTCTACTCGGGAAAACCTGATGGATTATTTGGACCGGGGACGGAAAAAGCGGTCAAGGAATTACAAAAAAAATACTCCTTACCCCTTACTGGTCAAGTAGGCTATCAAGAATATGAAGTTTTAGGGATTGTGGAAGTTAAATAAAAAAAGTGCCGCATTCTCCACGGCGTGATAGGGACATTTTCTAAACCGTGGTGAAGTGGGCGGTATGTATCGGCAGGCAGTGAGTATTCGCTGTCTGCCGTTTACCGTTTATGCTACTTCTATTGATGTTTGAGGCTTTTCCTGTTCTTCTGCTTGCGCTTCAATCATATTATCCAGCAGCCCTATATCTCGGTAGTAAATATTGATTTCCTGCATGGCGGTGCGTGACCATTTCTCGCTACGTTCCCCGACTTCTACCCGCTCAATAAATAGATGCAGGATTTCAGCGGTGAGTTCATTGATCACGGTATACTGCTTTGCCTTGCCAATAAAAGCGCTCACATTGCTGGCCGAAGATTTTAACCGTTCCAGATCGCTTTCCTTTTTTGGGATGGTGGTCTGGATTTCTTTCTGCTCGGCCAGGTAGTCATCACTGAGCTTTCGGAAGACTTCATTCGGAATCTTCCCCAGCACATTGTCCTCATACAGCCTTTTAAACAAAGTGGTCAACTCGGTGTCTCTGCGTTTGAGAGCTTCCAACTCTCGCTCAGTTTGAATAATCTCCTTGCGGATTTCTGCACCGTTCTTCTGCGTGATGTGCTTGGCAAACAGGAATTCATGCTGCCTTGCGTAGTGAGTTACCCTGCGGAGATCATCCAGAATTATTTCGGCAAGTTGTACCTCGCGGATATAATGGCCTGTACAAACATCCTTACCTTTCTTTTTATAGGTTCTGCAAGTGAAATTGTTTTTAACCGCATCCATCGCATGCGCCCTATGCAGCACCATGGTAGTTCCGCAGTCCTTGCAGTAGATAAGGCCGGAGAAAATGTTTTGCTCTGCCATGTTTGCCCTGCGCCGTTTGTGCTTACGGATGTCCTGCACAATATCCCATGTAGTTTTATCAATGATGGCTTCATGGGTATTCTCGATTCGCACCTGCTCATTTTCGGGACGCTCAACACGTTTCTTGTTTTTGTAGGACAAGGTTGTGTACTTGAGATTAATTGTATGACCAAGATAAACCTCATTCTCCAGCATTCTTGCAATAGTTGACTGTTTCCAGTCATAGGGATTATCAGCGTCAAAGCCTGTTATTCCAACTCCATTTTTCTTATAATAGAAGTATGCAGGGATTGGAGTCTGTTCATCCTTTAGCTGGTTTGCAATCTGACTGGGACCTTTACCACTCATGCACAGAGAAAAAATGTGCTGTACAATCGGTGAGGTGTCTTCATCAGGAATGATTTTACGCTTGGGATCAGCAGGGTCTTTTTGATAGCCGAAGGGTGGCCTTGAGGCAACCCTCGCACCGCTTTCTGCCTTGATTCTTGCAGATGCTTTCCCTTTTTTGCTACAGTCCTTGGCATACCATTCGTTGATGATATTTTTGAACGGGGTAAATTCATTGTCGCCATATAAGCTGTCCACACCATCATTCATAGCGATAAACCGCACGCCGTAGCTCGGAAATACAATCTCCGTCAGCCTGCCGACCTCTAAATATTCTCGACCTAATCGGCTCATGTCCTTGACGATTAGCGTTGTAACCTCGCCGCTTTCTATCAGTGCCATTACCTCTTGGAATGCTGGACGGTTAAAATTCGTGCCGGTAGCCCCATCGTCATATAGGAATTTGAGATTCTCGAATCCGTTATCCTTTGCATACTTTTCAAGCATTAACCGCTGATTTTGAATGCTGTTGGAGTCCCCCTGGCTGCCATCGTCTTGGCTAAGCCTTGCGTATAAAATCGTATATTGTTCGTTTGCCTGTTTCATCTATAAGCTCCTTTCCGGCAAACCGAATACGGTATTACATATCATACCGCAACGGTTTGCACAAGTCTATTGAAACCATAAGGTTATTTATTTTTGGAATCGTTATCAATCAGCTTGATCAGCTGATCTGTTGGAGTTAACTTTGAGATTGATGGAAAGAAAGATTTCACATAAAAGCTCTTCCCATCCACTGTCATTTGCCGCTCGGTATGGTATCCATTTTCATTTTTATAGACACCTCTATCTCGAAAAACTGTGATTGCTTTATTATCCTGATAGAAAACCTTTGGTTCAATTTCCATATAAAATCCTGTGTTTTTATCCATGATATTTCCTCCCTCGTTACAATGAATGTGTAAATTCCTGCTCCTGCTCTCCGGAAAGCTTATGCCCCTGTGCCAGCTTTTTTAAGGCCTCTCGCTGGCGCTGCTTGCTGTCCGTCCAAGTCTGTGGTGGAATGGCCGACGGAACATTTGCTGTGCTCTCCAGATTCTTACCAAGCGATATGATGTCGCTTGCGAAACAGCCTGTCTGCTCTATTTGACCAAGCCAGCCTTCCGGCGGCTCAGGTGTCAGAGGGGCGAAGCCGTGCTCGGCTCGGTAAGCAAACAGTTTTTCGAAGTTTTCTTTGAGATAAGTCTCATCATGGAGGCTGCGGTCACGGCAGCTTTTGCCCTCGGGGGTGGTGAACAGAATATACTTGTGGTGATCCCATCGAACCCCATATCCTTCATATTCCATGTTCTTAATAAAGCTTTCTTTATCAGAAGAGTAGAGCAGGGCTTCCTCAATGGCCTTGGCGAGCGTAAACTTCCAGCTCTTTCCTCGCTCGGCGGCACGGTATTCGCCGGGAGAGAGTCTGCGTTTTTTCTTTCTGCCATCATAAGTCTCCAGTACAGATAAACCGTGCGTCATGCAGATTTCATCATTGACCTGCCTCATTTCTTGGATGGAGGTGGGCGATAGATGCAGCTTTTTACCATCTTTGAAGCTGACCGAATTTACGATAATATGGGAGTGGAGATTATCTGTATCATTGTGGGTGGCCACTACACACTCGTAATTAGGGAACAGCTTTTCGGCAAGTTCTCTTGCCACATCATTGGCTTGCCATGGTGTGATCTTCTCCTCCTCCGAGAAGGACTGGACAAAATGATAGAAGCATATATCGCCTGTTTTTTTGAATTTCTCCTTGGTAGTCATCATTTCGAGGTAGCTGGTATAGGGGATACAGTTGACACCGCTCTCCACTCTGCCGCCCTCATATCCTACTTTATGCCCTTGAAGCACGTAGGAAAGTGCTCCAAGCATCCGCCCGCAGGACTGCTTTTTTACTTTAATTCTTGTGAAGGTTGCCATCAGACCACCTCCAGAACTTTTTTAAGCTCGGCGCAAATATCGCCGTAGGCTTCGGTGAGCTTTTCAATCTGACTGGAATAGCTTCTACCTTGGTGAGATAGGATGGTAAGCTGATTGAGGTTTCTACCCTGTGCCTTCAATTCAGAAAGCACTGGATCCAGCCCATTGATTACCGTGATCTCTTTATTCAGGGCACAGGTGGTCAAATAATCAGTTACGGTCATTTTCGCTCTTTTTGCCTGAGTCTTTATCTTTTTCAGGTCAGCAGAACTGATTCTAAATGCGTAGGTTTTATCTTTCTGTTTTTTCATGTAATGCTCCTTTCGTAACTCGGGGTGTGGGGCAGCGCCCCGCCTAATGCGACCGGCGTATAGCCGGACGCTTTGCTTGCCTCTCCCAAAGGGAGAGCTTCCGTAGCTTCAACCTCTGAAATACCATCTAAAAATCAATATTTTTAAACTTGGGCAACAGCTCGCCACATTTCGCATTTTATCGCTATGGGTGTACTTATCCCGACTGCCCCTCCAAAGGCTCACACAGGGGCGAACAGTGGGCAACGGAGGGCGAATTACCCATCCCTGACAGTACTGACGGCAAAGACGGCAAGTTTTGGGGGCTGGTTTCTACCGTCATGCTGTCATTGCCGTCATAGCAGAGTGAAAATTCCCGCCTCTCAAAGGTGCGGTTTTCACAGTAGCTGATGTGGTTTCGATTTAGAAAGTCCATGTGCTTGATGATTTTCTTTTTCAGTACTGCAGGCGGAATTTCTACTTTGTTAAAGGAGTTCAAGCTCTTTGATAGCTCTGTAGCCGTTCCTGTGAATGTGCTAATAGATTTTATAAAATCACAGAGAAGAAAAATAATCTCGTCCACCGCTTGTTCGGTCACCTCTGCCGGGGAAAGTAAATTCCACACAAAACTTCCCTTATTAAACTCCAAAAACAATTCCCGATCTTCAATATCCCTACCCGCGCAAATGAGCGTTGCCGTAGTTTCTGTTCGCTTGTCCTTTTGAAGAACAAAGTTTGTGTCTGCTCCACCTGCAATTCCTGTTGTGCCGGAAATCATATTCAGTGGATCGTTGTCCGCAGTTTTTCTAAGGTGATGAACCAAAACAATGGCGAGCTTGTGCCGGTCGGCAATCTGCTTAAGTGCAGTGATGTCATCGTAGTCTGCTGCATAAGGATTTACATTTGAGGAAACGGTTTTGCGAACCTTTTGCAGAGTATCAATGACAATTAGACCTGTGCTTGGGTGCTCTTTTAGAAAATCTTCAATTTGAATCTCAAGGCCGTTTCCGATGGCATTGCTCATAACAGCGAAATGCAATGTGGCTGGTGCCTCATCTGTAATTTCAAACAGTCTGTTTTGGATTCGAGCGAAGCTATCCTCAAGGCAGAGATAAAGCACTTCACATTTGCGGGTTTTAAAGCTCCATACAGGTTTTTCCTTTGCCACCTGCAAACAAATCCAGAGCACCAGCCAGCTCTTGCCGACTTTCGGTGAACCGGCAAGGATATGCAGTCCCTGCGGTATCAATCCGCTTACAATAAATTTCAGTGGCTCCATGGGTGTGGTCATTAAGGTTTCCGCATCCATGGTTTCTAATTTCTTAGGCATTTTATAACCACCTCACTTTCCTTTTTGGTACTTTCATTGTAGAAAAGACTGTGGTATTCTTATATCGTGAATTAAAAGAATTTTATTTTACCAAAATCTATTCTTTACAAGGAGGGCTTATGGAGATTACCTATCCCTTTGCTAAGGTTTTTACTGATAGCACCAACAAGATGAATGTATTTTTCCTGCACGATACCGAGCATTCCACGTTTCAGCAGATTGGCGATATTGGAACCGGCATTGTGGATTTTTGTGAGCTTGATTTTTCGGCTATGGTGGAAAAAGTAAAGGCACTGGAGACCGTAGAAGTCACCAATGCCAACTTTGAGGATATAAAAAAAGTATACTGTAACGCTGTGAACCTACTGAAAGAAAAACACAGCTATGCCCATTTCTTTTTAAACAGTGATTTATTTCGCAATTTCTATAACGCTGATAGGTCTGAAGGCGAAAAGGTCAGCTATGCAAATTTTCTAATTCAATACTACATTAATCTGCAGACTGTCTATGTTGAGGCGCTAGAGTTCTGCCTGTACACACAAGTATTGACGGAATACACCCTTCCCGAGCGGTATGTGATGTTCTGCAATTTGCATCCGAATTTTATACAGCATATTCTCCGCTCCATGTATGCGATTGCGCCAATTACCCATGGAAAATTTGACACAAGCAAACTGATACGGTTTAACGATCCCGCAGAGGTGGATACAAAAAAGGTTCTGCAGAATATTCATAGGGACAGTGATTATTCCGTCAGCATGTGGCAGTATTTTGCCATTCAGAGTCTGGAGGAAATGCTCTATCTGGAATTTATGGAGATGATCAAAAGAGGAATCCGTATCAAACGGTGCGGACTGTGTGACCGGTACTTTGTTCTGGCAGATAAACGCAAGCGGGATTACTGTGACAGAATCTACAAAGGCAAACGTACCTGCAAGCAGATTGGGGCAAAGCAGAAATTCAACCAATCTGTAGAGCAGGACAGCTTTTTACAGGAATTTCAGCGAATCTACAACCGAATGTATTCTCGCTACTACCGCATGGATGCCTGGGACAGCGAACGCCAGACCAACAAGATGACCGAGGAACAGTTTAAGGCTTGGACTGATATGGCTTCTAAAGCAAGGCTTGAGTACAGGCAAGGAATAATCAGTGGGAATGACCTATTAGAGCAGATTTCCGGAGGCTAACGCCAGATAATCAACAAAGTATTGACAATAACTATTTAATTATATATCATGTATACACCAGTTAAATTTATATATGTTAAATAGAGGTGTGATATGACTGCTCAGGATATTGCAATCAAGGTCGAAAATGACTTCTCGAAGGTCTATACCCAATTTCAGGAGTTCCAGCAAAACACTAACTACAGAAAGTACTGGAACAAATGCATTGAGGCAGTTATGGATCGGGAATTACTTTCTCACATCGTTTTCTGTAATGATCTTTTTTCGATACCACCGGTAAAGACATTTCTGATGAATTATCGGGATGATTTTATTCTCATTACAGGAAAAGACAATGCGGAGCTTGATATGTTTGTAAAAAAGAGTATCGGTGCTTTCTGGGGGATGGTGTTTAAGTTCGCATTGGGGTACCAGGATCAGAAAAGCGTTTCAGTTTCGATGTATGATTATTTTGTAGTTAAGACAGCAAGCTGTTTCAGCAATCCAAAAAAATAAAACTGAATAAGGAGGTGCATTTTTGTGGCTTATACAAGAGCGGAGCTTTTAGTCAATATCGATGAGTGGCTAGCCCCCGAAAAGGTTTCGATGCTGTATGCAAAAGATTTCGTAAATTACTCGGGGATAACAGCCGACACAAAAGAAAAGTACACCGAGGTCATCGCAGAACGGCTTTTGGGCAATCTGGATGCATTTGAAAGAATCGAGCGGATCACAAGAAAAAGCTCATACAAAACAGCCAGCCACGAGTGGAAACCCATCGACTCCGCATCGCCCCGTAGCGAGGAGCAGATTGCACGCAACATGATGGGGCGGACTTACAATTACATAGGCAAAATCATCGACTACCAAACACCGCTTAAAAGTGTGCAAGACGATAATGCCGGTAAAATCGACTTGCTGTCCTGGGATAAGGAGAAAAAACGTGTTTATATCCTTGAGTTTAAGGCACAAGACAGCCGTGAAACTTTGTTGCGTTGCATATTGGAGATTTATACATACAGTCGTATTGTGGATTTCAAAAAGCTGATTGCCGACTTTGAACTCCCCACCGCAACCCTTCCTCGCAAGGCTGCGCTTGTCTACCGGCTCAGTCCCCCCCACATCCATTTTCGTGACCCAAATATGAAAAGGCTAATGAAGGCGCTGGACGTGGATCTGTTTTTGTTAAACAAAGACAATAAAGTCTTAGAAGAACATTATTATTTTGAGGAGTTGGAGGGATAAGTATGGCACTCATCTCAACAGCGGCAGTTAAAAAGTGTGTTACCTGTGAATTCTGGAATGGGGCAAGAGTAGCAAGCCCAACTGGACGAGAAGTAAAATACAAGCTTAGACCAACTGATGGAGATACCGGAATATGCAGTAACGGAAGCTCGATCAAGAAGGGCAAGCCTGTGAGAGGCGGAGATTCAGGATGCACTAAGTGGACTAAGTGGAGCAGTTTGAAATAACCGAAAAGAATGTAGAGGAATTGCGCATGAACGGGATACCAGATTCGCTTGATAACCAGGTAGGGTTATTTTTCATAGTCCGTAGCGGGCTATTGCTTCATAGCTGTAAGCTTGCCGATGGTGAGCCTTGCGGGAGTTTCCTGAATTACCCTTTTAGCCATGATAAGGTCTGGTGGGAGCATTATCAGAAAAAATATCATGTGGATTTTGATTATTATCCTCGCGGCAGAATTGTTTATAACAAAGCAGAGCAGCGTTATATTTTGTACTATGACGGATGTATAGAGAATGAAGCGGAGGAAATGCTAAGTCGCTTTTCGGGCAACACTTGTCAGCTATCTCATGACGAGCACTATCAGTGTCATATGTGTTGTGACGGATATGTAATTTGAAAATGTGAGGAACCGATGTTATGGAAGAACGTTATTTTAACTACATAAACAAGATACTTGCCTTCTATGAAAACGAGCAAAGTGCCGACTTTGAAAACGGTATTTTCAAAGAGAGCAGCTCAGAAGAAATGGTATTGCGCAGACTCGGGCGAGCTGTTAAGGACGAAGTTTGTGACAATCTGCTCCATTCGCGATATGCTATCTGGGCACATGACTTGATAAATATTCTTGACTCTTCAAAAGATGCGATAAGACGTCATGACAAGCCTGGTGCGCTCCAGCAGATAGAACGTGCCTTAAATGCGATAAAGGCATATAAAGATATCCTGACCGTATTTGATGGTGAATTCTATAACTCAAGTGATATTTTCAGGGGGTACGCTATGCATTTGCTTAATCTTGGCGATGCAAATTCCGTTGTAATTGAAAAGGACGAAATAATCCGCCGACTTAAAGAATACAGTAGGGTTTCAAGAGCGAGACTCCCAAGAGATATGGATTGTTCAATCAAAAATAAAGTATTGCGGATTTTCATTCAAAACCCAGCCCAGGATATGCAGAACGACAGCGTCGCTTTCGAAGGATGGCTGCTCATATTGAAATATTGGCTTTCGGAAGAAATCGATTATGTTGTACTCGACTTCGAAGCGCGGGAGGATTTGATTCAAAAATACGGATGCCCCGAAGCTTGTCACTATAACCGCTTTCTGTACAGACTTTACAATATGACAAGGTTCTTTCCAACTTGGTTCTTTGTCAACGAAAGCAAAAGCGATGTAATATTCGACTTCATGCATTGGGTGCGATCAAGCGATATGAAGCTGAACAATTCACTGCAAGAAAGACCTGACCAAATCGACACTCAACGCTTGGAGCGACAAGCAGAGGCGTGGTTTGTAAAACACGAAGGGAAATCACTTCTCTCTAAACGCTGGAATATAGACGAAAACAAGCTGTTCAACCAACTACCGACAGGCGTCTTTATCAAAAAAATTGCGGCAGGCAATGCCGTGTTTTCACGTGGAGCCAGCGCCATTGATATGTGGGGCATAGACAAGGACGGCCAAACGCTGCACCTTATTGAACTCAAACGCAGAGATAACAAGGGGCTCGGAGTTATCGGCGAAACTCTCTTTTATACTGCACTCATGTATGATACCTGTGTAGCCAAAGAGCCTATCTTCTCATTCGGCAAGTATGGGACTGCGCCGGACACGAGCGATATGGCAGCAATCAAAAACAATGGCAATAAATTCGGCAGTCTTGCTACGCATATTCTCGCCGAGAAATATCATCCCTTATTTACGGATGCTGCTGCTGAACTGATCCGTGATGGCCTGAAGAACACGGGTATTGAGTTTGACAGAGCAACGTATGATTTCGATAAAAGGATTTTGTAGATGCAGATAACAATTTATAGAGGAACGCATGAAATCGGCGGCACCCTCGTCGAAATAAAGTCAGGTAAAAGCAGAATACTGATTGATGCCGGTTATCCGCTATTTCTGAATAACCAGCCTATTGGAGATGAGGTATCCTCGTATTCATATGATAAGCTGTTAGAGGTTGGTGTATTGCCGGATATTAAAGGGCTGTATGGATGGGATGCGCCAGCATTTGATGCGGTTATTATCTCCCATGCCCATATCGACCATTACGGCTTGCTACGCTATATCCATCCTGAGATTCCAGTATATCTATCAAAAGGTACCCGGAAAATTATCGATATATCAGCACTTTTCCTGCAGTCAGCACAACCGCCAGCGGGAGCTTGTGAGTTTGATATGTATAAGCCGTTTCAAATCGGCGATTTTAGAATCATGCCTTTTTTGATAGATCACTCAGCCTTTGATGCAGCAGCATTTGAGATATCGGATAAAGAAAAAACAATCATTTATACCGGGGACTTCCGTGGGCATGGACGGAAAGCCGTCTGCCTTGACCGATTTATCGATAAGGCCAAAGAAGGTGCGGATGCGCTTTTGACGGAAGGCACGATGCTCGGACGGCAGGATGAAGAAGTTATCACTGAGCAGGAGCTTGAAGATTGCCTTGTAAAAAAAATTCAAGATTTCAAAGGGCCAGTATTATTTCAATCATCAAGTCAGAACATCGACCGGCTTGTTAGCTTTTACCGGGCGGCAGCAAGGCTTGATAAAATCTTTGTTGTCGATGTTTATACCGCTAATGTTCTATATGAGCTCAGGCAGCTTGGTAATAACCGACTGCCCTATCCATCCGTAGACTATCTGAATATCAAGGTATTCTATCCTTATCGGCTTACACAGAAGATATTCAATAAAATCGGTGAAGAATATGCTAAACGATTTTCATCCTTTTATATCCCAAAGGATAAACTAAAAGTAGTACAAAACAATATTGTCATGGCTGTACGCCCTTCAATGAGAAGGGATATTGAAATAGCGGATCTAAAAAATGGAATGTTTATATATTCCATGTGGAGCGGATATCGTGATAGCGAATATCAAAAGGAGTTTGAGGGGTATTTGAATAGAACAGGCTTTTCAGCACATATACTGCACACCAGCGGTCACGCCACCGTATCGGATATTCGCAGGCTAATTACAGGTCTGAAACCGAAACAGATAATACCTATTCATACCATGGCACCGGATTCATTTATTAGTCTTTCGGAAAATGTTGCCCTGAAAAAAGATGGCGAAGCGTTTATTATATAAATCCACTGCTTTCATATACAAAATTTTGAAGTGTTGCTTCAATATTGAGGCTTTCTTTACCAGAAATATCTTTGTTGTTGGTTATAAAATCATTTTCGATAAAGCAGAAAAATAAGAAGCAAGCAACGGTAACCATTATCGGGTATCGTTGCTTGCTTTTCCGTATTCAGTTTGCCTTTCGTAAATTGTCCCTATGACACCGTGGACTTTTCGCCGCGTTTTTCTTTTTCTATCAGCATTAGCAGTTCACCGAAGATTTTACTTACATTCCCGCGGTTGATCTCGTCAATGATAAAGAAATAGTCTCGTTCATCGTCATCTTGGGCATTTTTGC
>JAQVLN010000067.1 GCA_028704155.1 Desulfitobacteriaceae bacterium | reverse complement strand
TTTATCTACTTTCAAAGGAAACTACGCGTAAAAGAAGCTTAAGATACCCTCCATCCATATAGAGCGGATATAACCTGATATCAAGGTCTACGGGACATTTTGCCCCCCCAGGGGTCGTACTTTTGGCACGCAATTGGTATCTGGGGCAGGTGGGTACACTTTCCTAATATAAAAACACATTTTGCATTATGGTTAAAGGACGACGGGCGTAAAAACGCATCTCAACAACCAAGGGATGTGGTGATAGTAAATTTTGATGCTGGGTAAGTTGAGGCAGGCAACTTAAGAAAGTGATAAAGGCCCCTGCAGCAAACAAAAAAGCCACTATTACTAGCAGCTTATTATGTAATAAGAGCACGTAATGATCTACCTGACACCAGTATAGATCGCTGATTACCTGACCATGATCTTCCGACCATAACCAAGCAGGTCACCACCTATACTAATGATTCGTTCGACTTTACAGGATATCTACCCAGCCATATACAACCTTTCGGCTGGATATAACCGACTTCTTACCCATGCATATATCCACAGACATATGATTGAGTATGAACATTCCAACACCCGGCAAAATCTTAGCTCGACCCTTTAGAATAAGTTGGAACCTTAAGGCAATCCATAATAGACTGAATTAAAGCTTTTCCCCACCCTAAAAAATCTTCCCTCCGACCATATACAAGCGTTTGACCACCTGCATATGCTCTTTGGCCGACCCATATACACCCGCTATTGGAGCATATATAAATCTTGGCTCAACCATTACATACCCTTATGATCATAGATTGCTCTTTTGCGCTTTATTTTATGCTGGGAATTTTAGGGTCTTATTTAATTTTAGGAATTGGTGAAAATGTCAAAACTATCAGCAAATAGCAAAGAAAAAGTATTGCAAGCGAAGTTAAACAGAAGGCGGTTTATAGGCATGGGCGTATTAGCAACTCTTTTTTTGGCTGGAGCACCGGTTGGGAAACTAATTGGTAAAGAATATGATGAGGTTACTGAATCAATATCTCTCGTAAAGCATCGTCCTGAGCCAATTAAGTGGTCAGATAGAGATATAACAGTCGCATGGTTAGGTCATGCTTCCTTTTTAATAAATTTCTATGGTACCAAAATTCTTATCGATCCAGCTTTAGAAACCAGAATCGGCTTGACCCCAGTGGGGAATTTTACCGTAGGTCCAAAGCGGTATGTAGGGGCGGCACTGAGTGCAGAAGACATTGGACCGGTAGACTTACTTTTACTCTCACATGCTCATACTGATCATTTTGATCTGCCTACTATAAACAAAATTGAATCTTCAAACACGTATATAGTCACGGCAACAAACACTGCTTCTTTACTCGAAGGGACAAACTTTGCATCAATAAAAGAATTGCACTGGCGGGAGAGCGCAGATATATCCGGAGTTACCATTAAAGCAATAGAAGGGCAACATTGGGGTGCCCGTTTACCTTGGCAAAAAGGAATGGATGCCAATAGTCTATTATTATCAAAGAATGGAGTGAATATATTTTTTGGGGCGGATACAGGCTACACTACTAAAATAAGTGAACAACTTCGGAATGTAGATATAGATCTTGCAATAATGGGTATAGCAGCATATTCTCCGAAATCCTTTGAGAATAAACATGCCACTCCTGAACAAGCATGGCAAATGGCTGAAGAAATGAAGGCTAAATGGATAGCACCGATGCATTGGGGCACTTTTAAGTTATCTCAGGAACCCATGGATGAACCTATCACAAGATTTAGATCAGCGTCTGCCGGTCAGGCAGAAAAAGTGGCGATTCAGGAAGTTGGTGGGACGTGGGTAAGACCTAGAACTTAAATAATATTCACAATAGTTACTAATCCTTCGCTAAAGCATTCAAGGAATTAGCGAAATGATTCATGTGTTTCAGTACAGAGTACGTTTCCGATTTGAGAGAGTTAGGTTTGAACTTTTTACAAGACATGAATTTGCAGAGGAAAAAACTTGAATATATTTATTAGCAAAGTAATAAGCAGCATTATATAAATTGTAATTTTTGTATTAATTCCATTTATTTGGTGGTTGATTACAGCAAGAAAAAAGCAAGCCTTTACTCAATGGATTGGAATAAAGAAAGTTGAAAAAAGTGATATGCTAAGTACTCTGAAAATGGTGATATGCATATCGTTTGTTTTTGTGGCTCTTTCTGTTTTTATTCTCTATATGATAAGGGGTACAGCAACTGCAACAACAGATTTTGATGGAATGGGTATTGTTGTTCTTCCAGCAGGTTTGATTTATGCTTTTTTTAATACAGCATTTCCAGAAGAACTTTTGTTTAGAGGCTTTTTATTAAAACGACTAAAAAACAAATGTGGGTTCAATATTGCAAATATAATTCAAAGTGTAATTTTCAGTTTGCTTCATGGAGCAATGTTCATTTCTTATGTTGGAATTATTAAAGTGCTATTAATCATTGTTTTTACTGCAATAATTGCTTGGTTTATGGGATATACAAATGAAGTAAAAGCGGATGGCAGCAATGAAATTCAACAAATTTTTGTCGAGTATATTGATAGAATTGTATCTTGATAAGGAATTGTGCATATGGATAAGAATAAAACCGTAAAAAAACATAGTCAGGAAGCCGCAGAAAAGCTTTTGCTGGCACGGGTTTTGGATAAGCAGGAAGAGTCAGAACAAAAAAATATTCTCAGGAACACCAAGTTTTTAAATGAGCGGCAGCGGGCGCTGGTGGAAAGGACGATGGTGAGTATTGGAAATACGCGTCATCTTTTTTTCGGAGGTTATGAAGGTGCGCAGCGTACTATTTTAATTTTTTTACCGGATTACATGAAGTCGGAGCAAATTACTCAAGATAGTATCTGTCCCCTTGCTTTTATCCGGGTAGAATACTCAGCGGATAATAAAATATCGCATCGGGATTTTCTCGGCAGCTTAATGGGAACCGGAATCAAAAGAGAAACCATCGGTGACATTCTGGTAGGAGAAGATAGCTGTGATATTGTAGTGCTGAAAGAAGTTCTTTCCTATTTAATGGCCAATTTTGAATCGGTTGGGCGGTTGAAGGTAAAAACATCAGTCATAACTGCCGAATTGCTAAAAGTCCCGGAAGAAAAGTTTATAATGAAGAAGGACACAGTGGCATCTATGCGTTTAGATAATGTAGTGTCATCAGGTTTTTCGATAAGTCGTGAAAAAGCAAGTGCATATGTGAAAGCGGGACGGGTATCCCTTAATTTTCTGGAATGTTCTAAAGTGGATAAGATTGTCTCTGAAGGTGATGCTATTTCTTTGCAAGGTATGGGTAAGATCAAGCTTCATCAGATTGGCAATCAGACTAAAAAAGGACGAGCGGTAATTGTGGTTAAAAAATATATTTAAGAATTTAAACAGGGGGCCTGCTCAAAATTGAGCAGGCCCCCTGCCGAGCTTTTTCGAAGTGATTCTTGCTGCATTGGCATGTAGTTTATTGAATGATACAGAAGTAGTAATTTTCACACTGCTGAAAGAAGCAAATATTGGCAGGATTTAACGAAAATATGTAGAATCAGGAGTATTACGATGATGCATTTGATATTCGCGAAGGTGCTCATGAGGCATTCCAATGGGCTTGCGGAGCCGGTATTATATATGCTCCCTCTGCTTCAACACTTAATCCAGCAGACAGTGCTACAAGAGCACAACTTGCAACCATGTTGTGGCACCTTTCAGAAAAGTAACAAAGTTGATGCAATCTTTGGAAGCAAGGGAACGTTGAACGTTCTTTTTGCTTCCTTTTGCCTTTGGACAAACCTATTCTGGTAAGGATCAATGCGGACAACTGCTGTGAGATTATTTATAGTAAAAACTTTGGTGATGCGGTTAAATCCGCTCAGTTTTGCTAAATAGATAAGCCGATTGGCAGATTATTATCAAATTGACAAAAAAATCGCTGCAAATCCTTCAGTAGTGTGTGGAAGTTGTGAATTTAAAACGTCCGAAGAAGATGTTCAGGCGGGTTTGAAAAGCGGTTTTCAGGAGTGCTGGAAGGAATGCTTTGGCTGGAGCGACGATGATTGGCGAACTGGGGTTTCAAGGAGAGGCTTTAGTCCATGGTTTTATCAAGAAAGCCCTGTAAGGGGAAAAGACGGCCAACTTAAAAATTAACTGTGGTAGATATTGGTCATTACAGTTATAATACAGTTAGAAGAATACAGCGAAGTAGATCGATAATTTGAACATTGCATATGTTATAGATAGAAATTCCATTAAGCAAGAAACTGTAAGAAGTTTCCTTCATGTCGTTTTGTGCCTCAGAAAGGAATGGAACTTAAAATGACTAAACCAAAGATATACTTGGATAACTGTTGCTTTAACAGGCCCTATGATGACCAAAGCCAGCTTAAAATCGAGTTGGAAACAAAAGCAAAGCTATTTATTCAATCACTTATTGTCAATGGAGAACTTATTTTGGTCATCTCGTATATCTTAGAGTTTGAAAATGACAACAATCCGTTTGAAATAAGAAAATTGGCTATTCAGGATTTCTTTAAGTATGCGAAAGAAGATATCGGCGAAAGTCGCGAACTGTTGGCTATTGCGGAGAAACTCAAAAAAACTGGTCTGAAAACGAAAGACTCTTTGCACCTTGCCAGCGCAATAGCGGCAAACTGTGATTACTTTATGTCGACCGATGTCAGATTATTAAAAGTGAATGATCCGCGCATAAAGGTCATAAATCCTGTTGATTTTGTAATGAGAAAGGAAGATCTGTGAATGAATGAAAATGTTTTGCAGAAATCGGCCATGAAATGCCTCATTGATAACTTTGGAAATGTTGAAGCCGAAAGATTCATATCTTTGCTCATAAAAGAACCTTTTGACTATACTAAATGGCAGGAAACCCTTTATGAAGATCTGTCCGTCGAGGAATTGTCAAAAGAAGCTATGGAAAACCGGGCTGCTAAAAAAGAGCAGCAATAATAAAAGTTAATGAATAAAAAACCACGCAACTTAAGGGGTGCAAGAGAATAGAAAGGATTTACAGTCTTTAGAAAAATCAATGGTGGGTAATATCAATTCTATTGATACAAATATCGCAGAAACAGAAGCACTTCACCGGCCCTGAACCTAGCTTGCAATTCTGGGTCGTCGCCGAATTCTTAGAGGCCCTTGCGGACTTAGCTTTGGTTGCAGGACTTGTCCTAAGGCAGGTGCCAGATTCCCGAGACGATCAGGCTCGTAAGCAGCTGCAATGGGTAAGAATGATTTCTCTGGGCGGCATTATTTCCGCTTTGCGAAGCATCATTAAAGATTTAACTAAGTATAATGGATTGGATGTTGTCGATGTGTAAGTTGGAGATGTTCAGGTCAAAGCAACCCTTTTTCATTTCTTATGGGCCGGAATAATCCTCAGTCTTGTCAATCTCATGATTCGTCTGGTGCTGATTATTCTCACTATTTCACTAAATCTTATAACATTGGGGTTATTTACCCTCGTTATTAATACTTGGATGATCATGCCAACCAGCTGGCTGTTGCCCGGCTTTCATGTGGAAATACGCGTCATCTTTTTTTCGGTGGTTATGAAGGTGCGCAGCGTACTATTTTAATTTTTTTACCGGATTACATGAAGCCGGAAATTACTCAAGACAGTATCTGTCCCCTTGCTTTTATCCGGGTAGAATACTTAGCGGATAATAAAATATCGCATCGGGATTTTCTCGGTAGCTTAATGGGGACCGGAATCAAGAGAGAAACCATCGGTGACATTCTGGTAGGGGAAGAAAGCTGTGATATTGTAGTACTGAAAGAAGTTCTTTCCTATCTTATGGCCAACTTTGAATCGGTTGGGCGGTTGAAGGTAAAAACATCAGTCATAACTGCGGAATTGGTAAAAGTCCCGGAAGAAAAGTATTTGATAATGAAGGACACAGTGGCATCCATGCGTTTAGATAATGTAGTGTCATCAGGTTTTTTGATAAGTCGTGAAAAAGCAAGTGAATATGTGAAAGCGGGACGAGTATTCCTTAATTTTCTGGAATGTTCTAAAGTGGATAAGATTGTCTCTGAAGGTGATGCTATTTCTTTGCAAGGTATGGATAAAATCAAGCTTCATCAGATTGGCAATCAGACTAAAAAAGGACGAATAAAAAATGAAATACTAATTTAGAGTTATTTTTTAAGGAGGTCGTTTTCTTAATGGGTAATGAAAAGAAAAGTACAAAAAACAAAAAGAACGAGGATGGAAAATTTCATTCTAAAAAGGTCAAACATAATCCAAATGCGGAAAGCGCTAGAGCAGTGTTTGGACTTAAGGAACCCAATTCACAGGAGTAATCAAATCCGGCAATTGTAACGGCAAGATATGAGGTGGGGGAGTCATTCGTAAAGCAGAATGAACACGTTATCTTTGGGCAGACTATCCCTTGAGGTGATGGTTATGCCCAGAAATGATGGCAATAAATATAAAAATGAAGACTTAAAGAAGATAGAATTGACACGTAAAAACATCCAAAAAAATGAACATTTCTTAACGGAAAAAGCAGGGGAGCTTACTCCACACCAAATCAAAGATGTTAAAGCACACTTGGTTTCGAAAAAAAAACATCTTGAAGAAACGGAAGGCACAATCAAATAGGAACTAAAACAAGGAAGAGTATGTAATTACAGCCGGACGTGGCCAAGGGTATGATGGCGCTTATAATTTTGGCAAAAATGCCGGCATGCAAAAAAACAAAGTTAAAAAGGTAAGAGGGGGCCTGCTCAAAATAGAGCGGGCCTCCTCTTACCTTTTTCGTAGTGATTCTTACTGCATGGGCAGGTAGTTTTATTGAATGACACAGGAGCAGTAATTATCACGCTGCTGAAAAGAGTAAATAATGGAAGGATTTAACGGAAATATATAGAATCAGGAGTTAATGAGAGATTTCCGGTTTGTAAGATTGGCGGTACGTTTTAATTATAGGGAAGGGTGTTTTGCCATGAAGCCAAGATATCTGACAAAATCACGCTTTAGATTGGCCTTGGAATGCCCGAACAAACTTTATAAGGAGGATGATAATCATGGAGAATGCATATCAATGGGTGCCATTTTACGAGGCATTCGCCGACAAATTGCTTGCATACAGCGACAAGCGGAATGAGCTTGAAAGCGGCATATACTCCCATTGAGGCTAACGAGCGGTTCTATAAAGGGAAGCTGATAGCGGCACAGAACATTAAGTACAATCTTGTAAGCCGCGAGCGGTTCTTTGTTCGCTACGATGATTTCAGCATCAACCGGCCTGAAAATCGGCTGATTAAATCCACGCTCCGCTTCCTGTTAAATCAGACTGCGGATAGTTGCAATCGTCGGGACGCTACTCGGTTACTAACTTTTTTTGAAGGTGTGGAGTATTCCGCAAGCACATCGGGAGCGGTATAAGCCTTCGAACGCAAGACACCAGATACAGTCTGTTCGATAGTCCGACCCGACCCGTGCATTTGCACTTAGACCAGACCTTGTTTTGGAATCCGGCGACCGTACAGTCGTTTTGGATACAAAGTGGAAGCTACTCTCTGACAATGCACGAAACAGCGGTATTTCGCAGGCCGATAAAAGAAGTAGATATTGGCAGGATTTAACGAAAATATGTATAATTAGGAGTATTACGGTTATGTTTCGATGTTTTCCTTACGAGAAGTGAAACGGGTGCAAATTTAATGGATTTTACTCTTATCGCAAGGGTGTTGGAAAGCGAAAATTTAAATATTGGACTTAGCAGGTATCCTTGATATTATGAAATGCTTTCAAAAGAGGGTAGGGCTGATTTAATGTACTGTTACTGAAGAAGGTGTAAATATTGTCAAGGATAGCGCTGATATCATGTATAAGCCTCAAAAAAAGGTACGAGTGCCCGGCTATTGAGCTTTATTCCAAAAGCCCGACATTTCGTCTGGCTTACACTTTTGCCAATTTAGCTGCAGATGAGATTTACATACTTTCTGCGAAATACGGGCTTGTACATAAAGATACCGTCTTAGCGCCATACAATGATACCCTCTTAGATAAATCTGAGGATGAAAAGAAAGCTTGGAGCAAGGGTGTTTTAGCACAGTTAGACAAAATAGTATCTCTCAAAAAGGATGAGTTTGTTATTCTGGCTGGTAAAAATTATTGCAAGTATTTGCTACCGGTTATCATAAACTATTGGCTGCCTTTAGAAGGCAAACGGCAAGGGGAAAGGCAACCTGCACTGCAACGTTTGATAGCCCTTGAGCGTGAAACAAAGCTGTGCAAAGCGGTACATCTTTTCTTTAATATGCTGCCCAGAATGAACTACCAAATGATTGAAAAATCATTTTCTCAACAAGAATAAAGACGGAAGTATTTTTCGGAAAAATATCGGCAAAGCCTTGCAGAAGGAGAAAGCACGTGTGTTTTACGGGCCGGTGATTTACAAAAGGAGTTGGGGCTTGTTAAGGCTACCCCGACAGTTTGTAATGCAATGACTAAGAAAATCGACTTTGCTTATGAAATTGTTTTTGCACCGCCGAAAGGGAAATCAACGAGACTGACGGTAAAGTATCATCTATAATTAAATGTGTTGCATCATTTCGAATTTAAGGAACGTATTACTGGAAGTCGTCATATTTTTCATAAAGACGGCATGGATGAAATTATAAATGTTCAGCCCAACGGGTCAAAAGCAAAGCCGTAGTTCCAGAACAAAAAGTCCCCACCGTTCATTATGAAGGAACAATTACATAAAAAACTAAAAAGCCTTTCGACATATTGTAAATAAAGTTACAAATTTTGTGTTAATTTATGCCATTGGTAAGTTCCTCCTATCCCCCAATCATAAGATTAACAAGTAATATAAACTTATCCTTTTTCTTCTCTAAACCAAAAGGATTCCAGTGTTTTCGCAAGACTGTCCCTGTCCTTTATCTTTTTATATAAATGCCAGTGCTTTGGAAATAGTCTTATATAATTCTTGTGGCCGTAACGTTCGTCGATAAGTAAGACCACTCCGGTATCGCTTTCACAGCGAATAACCCGGCCGGCGGCTTGTAAGACCTTGTTCATCCCGGGATACATGTAGGCGTATTCATATCCCCTGCCGTTTTTACTATTAAAATAATCCCTGATAATATTTTGCTGAACGCTTAGTTGGGGAAGCCCAACACTCACAATAACCGTACCGATAAGTCTGCTGCCTTTCAGGTCTATACCCTCAGAAAATATTCCGCCGAGTACGCAGAACGCTGCAAAGGTTCTTTCAGGATTTTCACGAAAAGATGACAAAAAGTTTTCCCGTTGTTCTTCTGACATAAAAGATTGCTGTTCTACTGCGGTTATATCGGGAAAGGCTGTAATAAATTCTTCAAAAACATCACGCATATATTTATAGGATGGGAAATATATAATGTAATTGCCCGTTTTGTGCGAAACAAAAGCACCAATGAGCAGACTTAACCTTTGTTTAGTTTGTTCTCGGTTATGATACTTTGTTGAGATATTGTCTGCAGTTATAACACAAAGATTCCGCTTGTCAAAGGGGGAATCCAGAGATAAGAGCCTGTCTTCTTCTCCCCCGCCAAGAATCTCGCGAAAATATTCAAGCGGAGAGAGCGTGGCTGAAAACATAATTGCTGATCTTCCTCGTTGTAAAGCTTGTCCCAGAAGAAACGACGGGTCCAGGCAAAACAATTTGAACGTCACCTCGTTCTGCTGAGCTTCAACCAGGGTTACGTATCTCTCATCATAAAAGTCAACTATAGTCTGAAAACTCAGGACGTCAAAATAGAGCTGCAGGAAATTAAGGTCTTCACTTAAGCTTCTATTTTCCTTAAGCATCAATTCGCATATAGCAGTATATTTATTGATAACGTTAATGAAATCCTTAGGCTCTTCAAGCGTGATAACATATCCCTGCTCACCGCACTGTTTACGCATCTCAATCATAAATTTGTTAATGTTATTCAGAACTTTGTCCAGTTGCTTATTTCTACCCTTATATTCTTTTTTAACTTTATAAAAATCCGATTTAAATAGCTGCGCGGAAAACATTTCTCTCGATCTGTCGATCAGATTGTGTGCTTCGTCAATCAGAAAAACATAATCTCCGCTGCTTTCCGCAAAAAAGCGTCTCAGATACGCTCTGGGATCAAAAACGTAGTTATAGTCGCAAATAATGCCGTCCGCCAAAAGAGAAATATCGAGAGAAAGTTCAAAAGGACAAACCATATGCCGTTTGGCATATTTCTCAATTTCGTTTCTGGAAAAATAATCGCCCTCTTCGATCGCTTCTAAAATGGCGTTATTGACACGGTCATAATGTCCTTTGGCATATATACAATACTCAGGGTGACATACGGGCTTTTCACAAAAGCAGATTTTTTCCTTTGCCGTAAGCGTCAGTGTCTTCATTTTAAGACCACTCAGGCGCATTTTTTCAAAGGCTTCCTCAGCAACCTGACGAGTAATTGTTTTGGCAGTGAGGTAAAATAGTTTGGCAGCCTTTCCCTCTCCCATCGCTTTAATGGCAGGAAAGAGCACGGAAATGGTTTTTCCTGTGCCGGTGGGTGCCTGCGCAAAAAGTTTTTTTCCGCCGACAATCGTTCGATAAGCGGCTACCGCAAGCTCCCGCTGCCCTTTGCGATAAGTCGGAAAAGGAAACTGCAGCGTCTTGATAGAAAGGTCTCGCTCCTTTTTCCACTCGGAAGAAAAGCTTGCCCATAGCGAGTACTTTTCAATAAGCGCGCGAATGAATTCTTTGAGATCAGCGATATCTAAAACACGCATAAACTTTTTTGATTCGTTAGTATCCAAATTAAAATAAGTAAGTTGAACCGCTATTTCCGGTAAATGGTTCTGAACGGCAAAAATATAAGCATAACATTTTACTTGTCCCCAATGCGCAATGTTATGGTCTTCTTCAATTAAATCCAGCGGCAGCAGCGTTGTTTTTATTTCATCAATTGTATATCTGCCCTCGTGACGAAAAATACCGTCAGCCCGGCTTTCAAGCATGTAATCTATCCCATTAAAATGGTACGTTTCAGACAGCATAACTTCACTTTGATAGTCCTCATA
>JAQVLN010000066.1 GCA_028704155.1 Desulfitobacteriaceae bacterium | reverse complement strand
AGCCTTAGAGTGGGCGGGAAAAATAGTTGGCTTGTTCTTTATTCTGGCAGGAGTCATCTTAATTAAAATAACAGGCTTAAACGGAAATAACCTGGTACTGCTGGCCTTCGGGGGATTTTTCTGGATAGCCGGGAATAATGAGATATCTGCAGCGAGGCTTACTTTTCTTCGTCAACTTACCCGAAAAAAAGAAGAATTAGTGCGAAGAGGACTTATGAGAAGCAAACTGATTACTGTTTACCAGGATACTCCGTTGATAAGGGTGATTGAAAAATTAACACCTGATAGTTATGCTTTAATTATTTTACCGGATCAAAATTTCAAAGTAGCCGGGTCCCTTACCGAAACGGAGATTTTGGAAGGTATGTTCCGTGAGGGCATAGATTATACGGTCGGGAAGCTAAAAGCAAACGACCCCCCAAAATAGAGCAAATTGTTGGACTAATTCCCGCTAATTTATAAATCTGCTTGAAAATTCTTGGGCAGTCTACTATAATATAAATAGTCAATATTATAGGGGTTCTTTTCTCTGATAGTATCCGCATGATGCACTCTCGTTTTTGGTTGATTAGATTGACGTCGTAATTACCAAAAGACCGTGTTCGTGTGGATTTTACATATTTCGATTTTTTTGCACTCGAAACATCTGGACAGGGAGGCGAAAAATTGTTAGAACAAGACATATTAAGTATCGACGAACTTAAACAACGAGCCCGTAACCTGGCATTAGAAAATGTTGCGGTTTATCAGAAACGTGGCAAAACGCCTTTCCGTAATTTAAAAAAATCAATTAATCAACTAGCAGCTTATAACAGGGAATTATTAAAAGCTGAGAATGCCGGTTTTTATATTTTGCCGGCAATGGAATGGCTTATGGATCACATAGATTTTCTCAAAGAACAAAATCTATATGTGCAAAAACATCTCTCCACAGCTTACTACAAACGTTTACCCAAATTGGATACAGAATCTTCGCGAACGCGGACCTCGGTATTATTAAAAAACTTTTTGCAAAATATTGGTGGTCAGGCAAACATAACTTTGCTGCTTGAATATCTGCAGGCTTATCAGGAGGTTGCCCCCTTGACCATTGGTGAACTCTGGGCTATACCATTATTATTACGGGTAAGCTTGATGGAAGAGATTTGTGATCTTTTCGAAGAGTTTTATAAACGGCATGAAGTTCGTATCCAAGCCGAGGGGTTGCTGTTACAGTGGGAGCCTCATCTTTCTGACCAGGATAAACTTTATAAAGTAATGGATAAGACAACAAGCAGGATTAAAAGTTTCCCGCCGGTGCTGGTTGTTTATTTGATCGGGAGGATCCGTGATTATGGAGTCGAGGGAATCCCTATTCGACAATGGCTGGAACGCAAGACGGGGATGCAAACTGAAGATATTGAGAAAATAGTTGGCCATGAACATCGTTTGCAGGCTCTTTATCGCCTGGCAGCCGGAAACTTGATTGGCAGTTTGCGGGATGTATCCAGATGGACATGGGCTGAACATTTTGAGTCGTTAAATGTAGTGGAGAAAATTCTGCGGCAGGATCCGGTAGGAATCTATCCTCTGATGGATTTCAACAGCCGGGATCAATTAAGACATGCTGTTGAACGTTTAGCCAAGGAAATTAAGGTACAGGAAACTCTAATAGCCCAAACCGCAGTATCTCTGGCAAGCAAATCATTAACAGCTAATGGGGACGAAAAAGCACCTGCTGCCCATGTGGGTTATTATTTGTACGATGAAGGTGAAAATGAACTGCGTGATGCTTTAAAAGCCCGGCGCAAGGAAAAAGGTCAACCAATGTATTGGTTTAAAAAGAATCCCAATTTGAGCTTTTTTTCGATACTTGTGCTGATGACCTTGGGGGCCTTCATCTTATTTTGGAAAATCATCGGCGGGTTCTGGAGTTTAAATATTTGGGAAGCTCTTGTTTTCAGCCTTGCCTTATCAGTGCCGGCCAGTGAATGGGGCTTGATAATTGTCAATGCCTTTATCTTTCGTTGTATTCCGCCCCAACCATTGCTTCGCTTAGAATATAAGCAGGGTGTTGCCCCGGATGCTACAACGATGATTATTGTGCCAACGTTTTTGTCTTCTGAAGATGAAGTTGCCGAACTGATGCATAATTTGGAAGTTTATCATTTGGCTAATCAGGACCCGCAAATTCATTTTGCAATCTTAGGGGATTTCCGTGATGCTGATGAAGAAACATTGCCCGAAGATGAAGAAATCCTAAAAATAGCCCAAAAATACTTGGCTGATTTGAACATTAAGTATCCTTGTAAAGAGGGTTCTACTTTTTATTTACTGATGCGTAAACGTCAGTGGAATCCCTGTGAAGGGGTCTGGATGGGCTGGGAGCGAAAACGCGGTAAAATAACAGAATTCAACTCCCTGTTACTGGGGAATAAAGAGACCAGCTTCACTCATGTTTTTGGTGATTCATCGAAGTTTTCCCAAGTCCGTTATATTATTACCTTGGATTCTGATACAGAACTGCCCAGGGATGCTGCTAAACACTTGATTGGGACCATGGCTCATCCTCTTAATATTCCTTTATTAAATACTGAGGAAACCCGGGTTATTCGTGGTTATGGCTTGCTGCAGCCAAGAATTTTGGTAAAGCATCATGATTTGTACCGTTCACGCTTGGCTCTGTTATTCGCCGGTAGCACCGGGATTGATCCTTATACATTTGCTGTCTCGGATCCATATCAGGATTTATTCGGCAGGGGTATTTTTACAGGAAAAGGTATTTACGATCTAACTATCTTTGATAAGCTGCTCTCCGACAGGTTTGCCGATAATACTGTTTTAAGCCATGACTTGCTTGAAGGCAGCTTTTTACGGGCAGGCCTGATTAGTGATGTCGTATTCTTTGATGGGTTTCCGGCAAATTATTATTCTTATCTAAAACGCATGCATCGCTGGATCCGCGGTGACTGGCAGCTTTTACGCTGGCTTTTTCCTTATGTACGTAATCGCAGCGGAATCAGGCTGCGTGTAGGGCTTCCTCTGATTACAAGGTGGCAAATGTTCGATAATTTGCGCAGGAGCTTACTAAACCCGGTTTTATTAATCTTATTGAGTCTTGGTCTGTTAAACTATCCGGGGCTTCCAGGACGAAGCCTAGGCTGGATAACAGTTGCCCTGGCAACCCTGTCAATGCCCTTGGTAATCCATTTCCTTAACAGCTTCAGACAAAGGCTGATGCTGCGTTGGAGATGGCGGGATGTCCTGGGGATTATCGGACAAATTATTGTCACTGTTTGGCTGCTCCCTTATCAAAGTATGTTTATACTTGATGCAATAATCAGGGCTCTCTACCGGTTGGTTATCTCCAAAAAACATTTATTGGAATGGGTTACGGCTGCAGATATTGACAGGCAGACTCCCAAAACAATTAAAGCTTTTGTAGTTCACCTAAGCAGAGGATCTGTTTTTGGAATTTTGTTATTAGGCGGGGTATTTTTATCTCAGGATACAATCAAGCTGAGTCTGGTTATTGGCTTGATTTGGCTGAGCGGGCCTTTTCTGGCTTACTGGCTAAGTTTGCCGCAGCCTATGGTCAAAAGAAAGGTCATTGCTTCTGAAGACCATAAGTACTTAAGGGCTTTGGCATATGATATATGGCGCTTTTTTGAAACGGTAGTAACCGCTGAGGATAATTGGCTTCCTCCTGATAATCTTCAGCTTGATCCGCCCCGGGGGATAGCCCATCGTACCTCTCCAACCAACATGGGGCTGTTATTGGCAACCACGCTTGCAGCACGTGATTTTGGTTATCTGACAACTACCGAAATGCTGGAGCGAATTGAAAATACCCTGCATACGCTGACTAAATTGCCGCGTTGGAATGGGCATTTTTATAATTGGTATGAAACCAGGACCCTGGAAGTGCTTTTGCCCCGCTATGTTTCAACGGTAGACAGTGGTAATATGGTCTCTTATCTGATAGCTGTCAAACAAGGGATCAAAGAATGGCAGAATAATCCTTTGGTCGATTCTTCAACAGTTCTGGGAATGCTGGACAGGATTAATGAGCAAGAAAAAAATACTCTCAGTCTGGAATTAAGAAAGTGGAAAGAGCAGCTGGAAAATTTGGTGACGGCCAGGAAAGTTTCCCTTCCTGGTTGGTATAAACTGCTGCGGGAAGCGGAAGTCGGGAAGTTTCCGGAGCTTATTAAACAAAGGATTGAAACTGCACTTGAGGAGTTAAAGGAACTGCTGCCTGCCCTGGTTTTGGTGGACCAACTTGATGATCCCCACAGACAGCTTTGGGAAGATGCGCAAACTTTGCAGGATATTTTAAATCTTTCAACTTATCATTTGCAGATTACCCAGACATTCTCCGGTGATCTTGCTTTGTTGTGGAAGGATAGCCTGGAAAAAGGAATTACTAATATCCGGGGATTTTTGGCAAGGGCGGAAGAAATGCAGAATGTTGTGGAAAGGTTGATTACCGAACCTGATTTCCGGCCGCTTTATGATGATAAAATCAGGTTAATGGCAATTGGTTATAATGTTACCTCGATGCAATTGGATAATTCCCATTACGATTTGATGGCTTCCGAAGCAAGACAGACGAGTTTTGTGGGAATTGCCCTTGGGCAGCTCCCGCTGGAACATTGGTTTGCTTTAGGACGTACCCTCATTCAGGCAGGGAAGAGTACTACAGCCTTATTATCCTGGACGGGTACGATGTTCGAATACCTCATGCCTTTGCTTTTACTAAAGAACTATCGGGATACACTTTGGGATCAAACGTATAAGGTAGTTGTTAAAGAACATATTTCTTATGCGCGGAAATTAGGATTGCCTTGGGGGATTTCGGAGTCCGGCTACTACGCTTTTGATTTGCAAACGAATTACCAATATCAAGCTTTCGGGGTCCCGCATCTGGGACTTAAACGTGTTTCGGGGCAGGATCGTGTGATTGCTCCCTATGCCACTGTTCTGGCTGCTCTGGTTGACCATCGAGCTTCTCTTAAAAATTTGAAAGTTTTAGAAGAGTTCAGGGTCAGGGGTGATTACGGTTTTTATGAAGCACTGGATTTTACAACAGAACGTATCCCTGGAGATTTTGTAAACATCCGGGTAAAAAGCTATATGGCTCATCACCAGGGTATGAGTTTTGTGGCAATCGGCAATTTGCTGCTGGATTCTTCCCTGAACAGACGTTTTCATGCCGATCCTCGTATCCAGGCAACCGAACTCTTGTTGCAGGAAAAGATTCCCCGGAGTCCCGTAGTTTTAAATCGCCGGAATTGGTCGAAATTAACACTTCCCTCGATCAGGGAAGAGGCGGAATTTGCTCAGCATTTTTGGCATGAAAATACTTTAATACCCGAGGCCAGAATTGTATCTAACGGGCGTTACGTTGTTATGCTTACTACAAGTGGAGGTGGATTTAGCCGTTGCGGTGATTTAACTTTATCACGTTGGCGCGAGGATCCGGCAAATGATAATTGCGGCAGTTTCTTTTACATCAGGGATGTTGCTGAAGATAAACTTTGGTCGGCAACTTACCAGCCCTGCCAGGTATGGGCTGCTGATGGTAAAATGAGTTTTAATCTGGAGAAGATTACTTACACCAGAACTCACGGCGAGATCCTCACTATGACTGAGATTACGGTTTCTCCGGAATGGGATGCGGAAATTCGCCGGATTACTCTTACAAACCTGGGGCAAGAAAGCCGTTTGTTAGAGGTTACAAGTTATTTTGAAGTAGTTTTAGCATCTTATGCTTCCGATATTACACATCCTGCTTTCAATAAACTTTTTGTGCACACGGATTTCTCAGTGTGGCCGGAAGCTTTATTGGCCCAGCGACGGGGGCGGACACCTGATGAACGCTATCCCGTACTGGCCCATGCCATGAGTATCGAAGGAAAAGCCGTCGGCCCCTTGGAATATGAAACCGATAGGGCGTGTTTTCTGGGCCGGGGTCATAGCTATGCTTGCCCTCAGGCTGTTGTGAATAATCAACGTCTTTCCGGAACAATTGGCGCTGTTCTCGATCCGATTCTATCCTTAAGGAGGAAAGTAGAGATTCCCCCCGGCGGCAGTGTAAGGATAACTTATATTACCGGTATTGCTGATACCAAAAAACAGGTCCTGGATATGGTTCAGAGTCTTTCTTCGTCACATCAAGTTGAAAGAACATTTAACCTGGCTTGGACACGAAGCAGAATTGTCCTCAGGTTTTTAAACTTAACCGCCCAACAAGCAGATATTTACCAATGGATGGTCTCACGAATTTTCTATTATAATCCCTTGGAGGTTTCCCGGAGACAAAGTATTTTGCAGAATAGCAAGGGACAATCAGAATTGTGGAAATACGGAGTTTCCGGAGACATTCCAATTGTTATTATCCATATTTCGAAGCTGGAAAATCTTGATTTTGTGAAATCGGTTCTTCTGGCCCATGAATATTGGCGTGAAAAAGGACTGGCCGTGGATCTGGTAATTTTTAATGATTTTATTGGAAGTTATGAACAACCGCTCTCCGAGGCTTTACGTCATCTTGTCTTAGCCAGTTCTGACCGGGATTTACTTGATCGCTCAGGCGGGGTATTTATTATCTCAACTAACGTAATGCCGGTTGAAGACCAAACACTGTTTAAAGCAGTGGCCAAGCTTGATCTGGATGCTGAAAGCGGCAGTTTGGTAAAGCAGCTTGAAGCTCCCACAGCTGAAAGCAAACTCCCTGCTCAATTGATCCCCCAGACTTTTGCCCTGAACATTAGAAGACAAAGTCCGGTCATTTTTGCTGAAAATCTGGAATTTTTCAATGGTTACGGTGGCTTTGTATACGGGGGTCTGGAGTATACTATACGCCTGAGAAAAAAGAGATTGCCTCCGGTTCCCTGGTCAAATATTTTAGCTAATTCCGTTTTTGGCAGTCAGATTTCTGAATCTGGCTCCGGTTATACCTGGGCAGAAAACAGCCGGGAAAACAAACTTACACCATGGAACAATGATCCGGTTCTGGATATTTCCGGAGAGGCCTGCTATTTGCGGGATGAGGAAAGCGGAGAATACTGGTCACTAACCAGTTTCCCTATCCAGGAAGAGGAAGCTTATGATGTCAATCACGGAATAGGCTATAGCCGTTTCAGGCATATCAGCCATGGAATTATTCAGGAAGGAACGGTTTTTGTGCCACTTAAGGAGCCGGTTAAAGTTTGGCGGATTTCGCTGAGAAATCTCGATAAAGTTGCAAGACAGGTTTCACTTACCTATTATGTGGAGTGGGTTTTAGGGGTCCAGAGAGAGACCAATGCTCCATATATAGTAACAGAGATTGATGAAGATTCAGGAGTCCTTTTGGCCCGCAATAATTATCAGGAAGTTTTCCCTGACAGGGAGGCTTTCCTGTATGTCCAAACCGTCGGAGAAAAGTCCGAACAGACTTGGACAGGAGACCGGCTTGAATTCCTGGGCCGCTATGGAACATTACAGAAACCGGCAGCCCTTTCCAGAAGGTCTCTGGCGAATTCCACCGGGGTAATGTTTAATTCATGCGGAGCGATGCAAGTTAAGCTGACCTTGGAGCCTCAAGATGCGAAGCAGATTTTAGTCCTTCTGGGTCAAGGCCGGTCCCGTGAAGAAATTAACAGTCTGACCTTAAGATATACTCAGCTTCCGGAAGTAGACAAGGCCTTATCAGAAGTTGTGGATTTTTGGTCCGGGCTGATTAACAGGGTACAGGTTGTTACGCCGGACAGGAGCATGGATTTACTGCTCAACGGCTGGCTGGTTTATCAAACCTTGAGTTGCCGGCTCTGGGCCAGATCTGCTTTTTATCAAGCGGGAGGGGCTTTTGGATTCAGGGATCAGTTGCAGGATGTTTTAGCACTTCTGCATGTGTGCCCGGAAATGGTTAAAAAACAGATTCTGTTGCATGCGGCACATCAGTACCTGGAAGGTGATGTGATGCATTGGTGGCATGACGAAACAAAACATGGGATCCGTACCAAATTCTCTGATGATTTATTATGGCTGCCTTATGCAGTTATCCGTTATTTGGAACATACCCGGGATGAGGGGATTCTGGATCAGGAGGTGAACTTTTTGGCTGATCTTCCTTTAAAACCTGACGAAGATGAACGTTATTCTGAAATAAAGGTTTCTGAGGAGAAAGGGTCATTGTTTGAACATTGTCTGCGTGCAATCGAACGTTCCCTGCATTTCGGCAAACATGGTTTGCCTTTAATGGGAACAGGAGATTGGAATGACGGCATGAATCGGGTTGGTCGGGAAGGAAAAGGAGAGAGTGTCTGGTTGGGGTGGTTTTTATATACTATTCTTGAAGGATTTGCAGAAATATGTGAACGAAGGCAGGAAAATGATCTTGCCGGTCGCTATCGTCAAACAGCTAAAACTTTGGCATTTAATTTAAATGAAAAGGCTTGGGACGGGCAATGGTACCGCAGAGCTTATTTTGATAATGGAAAACCACTGGGATCAATTCAAAATCAAGAATGCCAGGTGGATGCTATTGCCCAAGCCTGGGCCGCAATATCCGGGGCCGCACCTGGGGAAAGAGCGCTTAAAGCTATGCAGGCTGTGGACCGGGAACTGGTTTCTTATAATTATTCTTTGCTAAGTCTCCTGTCACCTCCGTTTAAAAACACCGAGCCCAGTCCGGGTTACATCCAGGGATATCCTGAAGGAATAAGAGAAAACGGTGGTCAATATACGCATGGGGCGATTTGGTGTATCATTGCCTGGGCCAAATTGGGCGAAGGTGAAAAAGCCTGGGAACTTTTCCGAATGATCAATCCCATAAATCACGCTCTTACCCCAAGAGATATCCAGCGCTATAAGGTTGAACCTTATGTGATGGCAGCTGATGTCTATACTAATCAACTTAGTATGGGGAGAGGAGGTTGGACCTGGTACACTGGCGCTGCCAGTTGGATGTATCAGGCAGGCCTGGAATGGATTCTGGGAATCCAAAGGCGCGGTGAACGCTTGTACTTGAAACCCTGTATCCCCAAGAACTGGGATAAATATTCTTTAACCTATAAGTACGAACAGACAACCTATCGGCTTGTTGTCCAAAATCCCCAGCATAAAAACACCGGAGGGGTCAGACTGGAATTGGATGGCTGTCAATTAACGCTTGGTCCTGAGCCTTATATCGATTTAATAGATGACCAAAAAGATCATCAAGTAAAATTAACTTTATAGTTATTGAACAGGTTGAATTTCGTAAACCTGCCTTATATCCGAAGCAAACTATTAATATGGAGGGATGAAAGATGACGTTAAAGACGTTAGTGATGTTTAAGCTTAAACATCAGGAAAAACTGCTTAATTCCTTGCTGGAGGAAAGTCGGAAGCTTATCAAGCAACTGAGCATTAACGATTCTGATGCCACATTTCTTCCCGTTGAAGATTCCCTGATTCATAAAGAAATCGCTCAAAATATTAATACTGCTTTAGACCTCGTCAGGAAAAGTTCCCAAAATGCCCTGATTCGTTATGAACTTGTAGCCAAAGCTATTAAAGTTGGTTTATGGGATATGACTGTGGTTGCCGGAGATCCGGTTAATCCCCAGAATGAGTTTATCTGGGGTGACGAGTTCCGTAAGATGCTTGGCTTTACAGATAAAGGAGATTTTCCTGATGTTTTGGACAGTTGGGCTTCCCGGCTCCACCCTGATGACAAAGAATGGGTATTGCAGGCATTCCATGATCACATCATAGATCATTCCGGAAATACGCCATATGATCTGGAATATCAGCTGCAGTTAAAGACCGGTGAATACCGTTGGTTCAGGGCCACCGGTACGACAATCAGGAACGAGGAGGGAGTGCCCTTAAGAGTTGCCGGTGCTTTATTTGACATTCATAGCAAAAAACTGGAGCAGGAAGAACTTCAGTATGAAAAAAAATGTTCACTGGATTTATTGATTCGTCATGAACTTGTAACCAAAGCAATTCAAGTTGCCTTATGGGATATGAAGGTTGTTCTCGATGATCCGATAAATCCCAGCAATGAGTTTAATTGGGATGATAAGTTTCGCCAAATGCTAGGCTATAAGGATGAACAGGATTTCCCCAATATTTTGGATAGTTGGGCTTCCAGACTTCACCCGGATGATAAGGAATGGGTATTGAGAGTCTTTAGGGACCATATCACAGATTATACCGGAGAAACACCATATGATGTGGAATACCAGCTGCAGTTAAAGACCGGTGAATACCGCTGGTTCAGGGCCACCGGTACGACGATTCGGGAGAACGGGGTTCCCCTGAGGGTAGCCGGGGCGCTGTTTGATATCCATGATAAAAAACTTAAGGATCAAGAGCATAAATCTTTACTGGAACGTTTCGAGTTAATTAATTATGCACTCACTGAAGGCCCGTGGGATATGAAAGTTAATTCCGAAGATCCCCTTAATCCTCAAAATGAATTTTTGTGGTCACCGCAATTCCGAAAACTTTTAGGATATTATGATGAACGTGATTTTCCCAATCTCCTTAGCAGTTGGAGTGAGAGTTTGCATCCTGAGGATATGGACAGGGTCTTGCATGCCTTTGGAGAACATATAAATGATTATACAGGCCGGACCCCTTATGCACTTGACTACCGTCTTCGCATGAAAAACGGTGAATACAGATGGTTTCATGCTTCCGGAGCAACAATTCGAAATAGTAAAGGAGTGCCTTTACGGGTAGCAGGTACGATTCGGGATATTACCAATGAGAAACATGAAGGAGAACAATCTTTAAGGATGCAGCAGTTCACAGAAGATATTCTGCAAAAATTTACCGCAGCTATTCAGCAGGTAGTCAGTGGGATTAACTTGGCGGCCAGTCAAGCCCAACAGCAAAATATAACAGTGGCGCAAGCAGCCGGTACCCAGGAAAAAAAACCCCCGGCCAAAGCTTAAGGAAGCAGGCAAGATGTTCAGAGCAGTGCGGCAGAAGCGGAGCACTGCTCTTGTTCTTGACGGCTAAAAAATTTTGAATTTTTAAATTTTTCATGATATAATTTTAACCCGCATATCTAATTTTGCTGGATCAAACAGGGGGGGGGCAATCTTACTGACATGAACAGTCATAAT
>JAQVLN010000179.1 GCA_028704155.1 Desulfitobacteriaceae bacterium | reverse complement strand
TCCAGTGTCACATTGGCACCAAAATCTGCAGATACATTCAGCCCCAAAACATTCGGGTTGCCGGAATGATTGTCAATTTCCGACATCTAATCCGTAGCCTAAACCTTAAGACCGATTTTTTGTCGGGAACATATCAACGGCATTTTTTGCACTATCGGTAGGCGGGAACATATCAATATCCTTGACCATCAATAAACCAGGAAGCTTCTTTACCATCTCGAATAAGAATCATACTCCAATTAGTATAATCCCCCTCATTAAACGAACTCGAATCACCTTTAGCATACTTAACATTAAAACTAACCTTAAACACAATAACATCCTCTATCTTTGTACCATTTATGTTTCCTCTCCCTTGCTCAACGTAAATTTTTCTCATAGGGTCATCTTCATTATAATCTATCGATAATAAAGTAAGAATCTCATCCCTATATAATACTACATTAGGCTGATTGTGTATTGGAGTCAGAGTTTTCAAAATAGCCTCATCGTCCTTTACTTCGATTGAGCGAAAGTATTCTTCAACCACAGCATGGGCTGCGGCTACTTCCTCTTGTGTAAAACCCGGCATAGGTTCCTGTTTCTTAGGATTTGTGAGTAATCCAACACTTACTATAGCTACAATAACTAGAGCTGACAGAATAATCCAGAAAGTAGGTTTCCTATAATTTAACACGTTTTTAATCCTCCCTTTAACATTCCCCTCGCCGAATGCAAGTGGACTACCATTTAAAATATGCCGTCCGGTAGCAAGGGATAATAATGAATTAGCATAAGACTTTTTAATTTCTTCATCCATTTCTTTCAGTACTCTTTCGTCACAGGATAACTCCATATCCGTACCCATCAACATAAACGCAATCCACGCAAGGGGATTAAACCAGTGGACGGACAATATTAGAAGCGCTAACACCTTAATAATATGGTCTTTTCGATTGATATGGGTTTGTTCATGTAGCAAAATATAGCTTCTTTCGGAAGCGTTAAGTCCAACTGGTAAATATATCTTCGGTCTTATTAAGCCAAGCACAAATGGTTGTTTGTGCTACTCTAAAAACGGTCCACTTTTAAGGCAAAATCCGGCCGAAAAATGGTCCACTATTTAATAGCATATCCGATGACTATTTTAGAGTATTGATAAACAATGCCCTTTGCGATTTACTTGGCATAGAGGACACCGACCTGTCCTGACGTGAGTCATGTTAGGTTTGACGCTTACATTTATTTACAGGGTACAAAAACCGCCAGCCAAGAGAATTTATCTCCTGATTGACGGTCGAACCCTGGAAAGTATTTCCTATACAAATAATCCTAACAATATTATGGCTGTAAATCGTATTTATTCATCTCAGTAGTAGTGTGCGACAAGGGGATGGTGGTTTTATCACCCTAAGCTCTTTGTATTACCCCTCTACCTATTCCTGTCAACCTTTCAATTTACTCTGACTGCTCCTGGCAATGCTAATCCCTCCTTATGGTTAAGTTTACCAAGATGGGATGCGTGTGTCGATACCCTCGTCCCTCTGTCCTTTATAAAGCGCTTATGATAAGCTGAAAGAACATATTGGACTCATTTCTGTCCATTGCCATAAAGATTAAATCATCAATTATGACTAGGTCTGAAGAAATTATTCTCATCTATAATTATGCCCTTCATCAAAAACATTGAATATAGAACTATTTACACTATATTAGAAATCAAACAAAGCTGATGCATCAAATAGGATGTCACTTGGCATACACACTTTATGCTTTTCACAAAATGAATTTATAAATTCACTTGTTGGCTCCTTATGATTCTGATATTCTTGTGCAAGTTCGTTTTTTACATCTTCACGTTTTGAATCAGCCTTTTCCGCATCCACATAAATAATTCCATATAATATGCCATATGAAAAGTATATTTCATATAATCCATCTTTTGAAGAAAATAAACTCACTTCGATTTTTCCATCATATACTTCATTAATTTCCATATAAGTATTCTTATAATGCCTGTCCTTTTCTGAAAAAAATTCAGTTACATTTTCCCAATTATACAAATCTACACACCTCACTTTCATCTTCTACATAATTTAACTACAACCTCTGTATGCCTTGAGGATACAAAAAAGATGCCGTATCACGCTGGTATCCCCCTGGCGGAAGGGTATATTTTCAATAATTCCGACGCTCAACACTTGTTTTTTACAAAATAGTTGTACTAATTATAACATGGCGACTCTCATTTTTTGAAGTTTAATTTAGCAAAGATAAAAGCTGCCAACAATAAAATCCTCAGCATACTGAAGGTTTTAGCCTTAGCAGTTTTTAATAAATAACAATATCACTGTTTTATTTAACATTTTTCTATAAAATTGAAATTCTTTAATTTTTCATAGTCAAAATCCTTTGTAAAATTCGGCTTAATTCCTTGGTTTCTTCATCAACTTCAGAGCCTATGAAATATTGCAATTCCTGCAATAAAGGGCTTTTCAGGCTTAATAATACATCTATTATTGGGGATTCCAATAAGGCAGAGTTGCGTGTAAACTGAAAAACAATAACAGCCTACGAAACCGAGATCCGTAGGCTGTCACTATATCTGCGTGCTATTTGATTTTTGAAAGAATAAACTCCCTCACATCATCGAGATTTTCTGCGCCAATAAGCGAAGTATAGGCCTCTTGATCGTATTGTAGCCCGTCTGCTGTTTCAAGGAAAGCCCGCCGCTCACCGTCAGGAAGCCCATACCCAGCAAGGTCAAGCAAATGG
>JAQVLN010000065.1 GCA_028704155.1 Desulfitobacteriaceae bacterium | reverse complement strand
TGAAAAGTAGAGGGTGAAGTAATCTCCACAATTAGATCAGGGCTTCCCTTGCAGCCCTGTTGGTCCAGTTTGGTCTTGTCGCATACCACAACAATATCCGGTTGTACAACGGTAGAAGTTTGTTCGTTGCTCTCCTGTGGTTGTGGCAAGCGTACATCGAAGGGTGCCGCATAAACCCGGCAGGTTTTGCCTTTCAAATAATTGTTAAAGAGAGTATGCAGCTGGCCGGAAATCTCTTGATGTCTGCGTGAAGGGGCTGGGGTCATATTGTAAGCTCTACCATTAAGCAATTCCCAGCGCTCATTCGCGGGCCATGTGAGATAATCTTGGTACGTGAACGTTTGTTCTGAGCGTTGTGCACTCTCACCCAAAGTGACAAACCCCCTTTTAATTCCAGTAATTCCCTAGTCATCACGGTAACATATCATCCTTGTTGGGGTCAATCGAACCAGACATGTATTTGATAGGATTACTTTTCCTTCGTAAATATTAGAATGCTTTTATGTTAATTATAGCATACTGCAGCAAAGCTGCTGACAATAGAAATTACACCCCCATTCAACGCAAGTGTACATCGTTTAAGCCTCCCAAAGTATGTTTATTACAAAAAATGATTGTAATAAGCATATTTCTAAAGGAAATGAGGCTTTCAAAATTATGAATTATTTGAAAGAAGACAAACCTTTAATAGCAGGAGTAATAGGTGCTTTATCAACTATACCCGCTGAGAAGGCTATTATTGTTTTTTGGAATTGGCAAGTATACAAGTTATCAACTTGACAGCTTATTTTACACAATTAATAGACCTAACGTAATTGTTGGTTTAATTGTTTGTTGGATAGTTGGGGATTTTAGTGTAATCTTATTATACTATGCATTCGAAAGACTTGGTTCAAAAAACTTAGTTATCAAAAGTGCTATGTTCGGTTTATTAATGTGTATGTTCCCAACAAATATTATTTGCAATAACTATTGAAGGTAAATTTATAGATATAAGTTCTCCGTGAAAAGATAAATTATCAATTCTTTTTACCTTACCTAGAGTTTTGTTTACCTTATTTAGAACTAGCGAAGGCTTGTGCTCATTTTTTTCCATAATTCATTCAATCCTTTCTGTTTTCCTATAATTATTTATTTTTCAAGAATCCCTTGTAAAAAAGTATCCACACTAAAGGTTTTATCCTTCGGTGCAGTCTTTACTTTCGAACCTCCGCTTGAAGAGAGTCGGTCAAAAATTTACTTAATTATACAAATCCCTAAGTTGAACTCCCCTTCTGATGCTTATCAGCTTGACTCTAAGCCTTGTGCTCCTGAACACGGTATTCACGCTGTCTCAAAGCATTGACATGGATAAGTTTCTATCCAAATTTGTGGATACCGATTTCTTGATTGCCCATGCCGACTACTTCCAATATGATTTCCACGGTCCTGAAAATCAAACCAGCGAAAGCTTCATTCAGGCAGTGAAAGCTCAGCCCGGCTTTGAGGAGGGCGGGCGTCTGTACGGTGGCCGCGCGGAAATGTTTGCGGTAGAGGACGAAAAGAACACAACACGGGGTTATAATGTCAACAGTTATGGTGACTTTATGGCTGCTGTCTATGGTCTTGAAAATTTACCGCTCCAACGGCTGGAACTTATTGATGGCGAGCTGGACCTCGAAAAGCTAGCCACCGGTAAGTACGTTCTGGAGGGAGTTAAATTGGATGACAACGGTGTGCCGCAAATGGACAGTGCTCATTTTGCAGTGGGTGAAACGCTCACCCTTCATAACTACAAGGGAACGTCGCAAACTTTTGCCGATAGGGAGTATACTACAAAAGAGTTTACCGTGCTTGGTCATGTGGCAATAAAAACCCATGCCAATTCCGACCGCACGGGATGGGACTATAACTTCTATCTCCCGGCAGAAGTATACAAAACATTTGTGGAGCAGCCGGCGGTGATGAGCTATGCATTTAATGTTTCGAAAGATCAGGAAGCAGCGATGGAGAGTTTTTTACAAAGCTACACCGACAAGGTGGAACCTGTGATGAATTACACTTCAAAGTTTACTGCTCTCAATGAGTTTTCCGGTATGCGGAACATGTTTCACAGTCAATACCGTTGAATATGACGGGTGCAAGATATTATTTGGGAGTTTTAATGATTCCAAATGGTTAATTGAACCAGATAAGAAGGAATCGGTGGATATACAAAAGGTGGTTTTCTTCTCTCTCCAAACTTGGGCTACTTTGGCGGGAAAACTTCATCATGGGTCCCGATAATATAGAGGGTGTTAATCTGATCATTTCCATCAGAAGTTACTTCGATAATAATTCTAACTGACATATTGATGCTGATTTCATAGAAGTTATCTGTTCCTTGAATCTTTTTATATCTCAATAAGGGATGCCCCGGATCCGTGATGAATAACTCAATAGCTTTTTCTGCTTGTTTCAATGTTTTTGAGTTAAGCTGCTTAAATTGTTTATCAAATTTCCTGGTGGATTTAAAATGTCTGGTCATTGTTTGATACCATTGAGAAATTCACTAATAGTATTAAACTCACGAACATTTCCAGAATCAACATCATTTTTAGCCTCAAGCATATCCCGTTGAACTGTTTCCGACCAGAAGTATGCTTGGCTGGAAGGAACAAGCTTCATCGGTTCAATAACTATTTTATTGTTTTCTATCCTGATGTCGAGTACATCACCTTCCTTGATATTCAGGTGTTCTCTGATTTCCCTGGGAAGGCTTATGAGATTTCGTTTTTGAACGAAGATTTTGTGGGAGGTTTTTGCCATGTTTGCCACCCCTTTATTTATCCATGATTACAGTATATGCGCAATTACGTAATCACGCAAATGCCAAAGGGGTTATTTTGTAGGCTGCATCCCGGCATTGGTTTAATCCACTGGTGTATTTTATCAAAAGGGGATTCAATGTTTCAGCGGTCTTTAAACTTCTCAGGTCGTTCTACTCTCATTTTGATTATATAACCACAATTGGTACATACATCAGCTATTATGGCACTTCCCATGGAGAATATTTTTCCTTTCGGCGTTAAGGTTGCATATCCCGATAATTTGCCTTTACCTATCTCTGTATGCCCACAATCGGGACACCTTGCATTATCTCTCATAGAAAATTCCTTCCTTCATATATGATCGATTATAACAAAGATTCAATTGTTTACCTATCTTATCTTTAACAAAGAAAAATAATTTTTTGCTCCGGATGGTATGGGGGCATGTTTTTAAGGGCTTCCGACTCCAGATATTTGCTTCCACCAATACTCAATAAATTGCAGTTAGTTTTACCTCTTGACAACTAAGGGTTACGGATGCAAACTAATATTGAGGTTACAGAAGTAGCCCGAAAGAGGGGAGGGTAGCATTTGAATAAATTAGCGGCCAAGATAACGGATTCAGAAGTTGAAGTCATGCGTGTGTTATGGGAAGCAGGTAAGGAACTTCCAATTGCAGAAATTAGAAAAACACTGGAGCAGAGGAGTAATTGGGAAAGCTCTACTATTAAAACCTTACTGCGCCGACTCTGTAAAAAGGGTGTAGTTTCAGCCGCCAAAAAAGAAGTATTCTATTACCGGCCTTTGGTTAGCGAAGCTGAGTATAACGAGTATAATACCCAGAGCTTAATCGACCGATTGTACTCCGGTAGCGCCAAAAATTTGGTGGCATCACTTCTGGACAGCAAAAAGCTTAATGATGCTGACGTTGAGGAACTGCGCAATCTCTTTAAGGTAGGAGGCGAGAGGGATGAATGAGGCCGTCCGGCTATTACTATCGCTTTCCGTATCAGGCAGTATTCTGGCGGTTTTTATTTTAGCAATCAAGCCTTTGATCAGGCACAAGCTTTCTAAATCTATTCAGTATTACCTATGGATTGTCGTCCTCCTAAGATTGATATTGCCATTTTCTTTTGAAGCAAGCATGATGAATCAGGTTTTTTATAGAGCTCAATCGGCTCCGATCACAGCTGGCTTGCAGGGCGAAGCAAATACCTACCAATCACTTGCTTTACCCAATATTCAAGAAAATGTAAGTAAAAAAGTAAGTAATGGTACATATAATAACGATGCTGACCACGGTAGATATTTCAATGACTTATTTAATCAGTATGCTTTTTATATTTGGTTATTAGGAGAATCATCGCCCTGGCAGTTAATTTAACCGGCTATACCCGGTTCTTAAGATACCTCAAAAAGACCAACCGCCCGGCTGCTGATCAGGAAAGAAGCATGCTAACCGCTTTATTGAATGGACGAAAAAATGTGCGGCTGGTACGCAACCCTTTGGCTGCTACCCCCATATTAATCGGAATCCTAAGGCCTTTAATCATTATTCCGGACATTAACTTTAGTGAAAAACAACTCAAGAATATCCTGCTTCATGAGCTGGTTCATTTGAAACGCTTTGATATTGGCGTAAAATGGCTGACTATGATAGCAGCATCCCTGTATTGGTTTAATCCGCTGATATATTTTATCAAAAGGGAAATCAATCATGCTTGTGAACTCTCCTGTGATGAAGCAGTAATTAAAAACCTTAACGCGGAAGAAAAACAGGCCTATGGCGATGCATTAATATTAGCAGCAGCAGAGAATAAATATCCCCTGGGGGTACTACAGGCTACTATGAGTGAAGAAAAAGAAACGCTTAAAGAAAGGCTGGTGACAATTATGAAGTATACTAAAAAGTCCAAGGCGATTACGCTAATGTCAACAGTGCTGTTAGTTGCAGTAATCGGTGCTGCGGTAATGCTGGCAAAAATATCTCGCACGATATTGGCACCCATTATTGCTTCACCGGTAATAACGCCTAAATAAGAAGTGACCTTTTTGCCCTCTATTGACGGTGTGGTTGTCAAAATCATAATCTTACCTCACGGTTTTTTATCAGATATCTTCTAATTATATAGACAATATTTCATTCATTGACAATAATGTGCTATGTATAGATATCCATGAACAGTTAATGGATTGCTTTGATGGAACCCATTGTAGAAGGGCAAATTATTTGATCTGAAAATAGCCATTTTCATGATTGTTTGTGCCCGAAGGGCATGGGGTTTGATATAATGTTTTCTATACAAATTCGTCAGTTTATCTACATATTTAACGACTAATAAGTAAGGAGTGATTCAATGCGAAAATATCTATGTTTATTCATTTGTATGGCTACATGTTTAACCCTCTTTGCAGGGTGTAAAGTCAACGATAACAATATTTCGGCCGTAAATGCAGAAAACAACATAGTAGATAATTCTTCAAGCTATTCTACTGACGGAACGGACTGGAAGCCTACAACACACAAAACTGTCAACAACTTTGATGGCGTTATAATGACTGTAAAGAAAGGAACAGCGTCCGCGAGCACATTGACGGTAGTGCTTGAGAATAACTCCGGCAGTCAGTGTACCTATGGCGAGTACTATGAGTTGGAAAAGAAAATTAATGATCTATGGTATCAGGTCCCTGTTACCATAGATGGCGACTACGGATTTAACAGTATTGGCTATGATTTGTCTCCTGGAGACGATCGAGAATGGGCAGTCGATTGGAATTGGCTCTATGGGAGTCTGGACGAAGGTGAATACCGCATAGTAAAAGATATACTGGATTTTAGAGGCATAGGAGATTATGATACTTACTTTTTGTCCGCGGAATTTACAATTACTAACTAACAATTTCTTTGAATTTTTTATTCTGTAAAATATTCTTTTTTGGAGGGTTTGGGGAGATGAAGGTAAGAAAGATTACAGTTATTGTTTTAATAATAGCCTTATCTGTTTTAGTAGGATGTGGTGAGAAGAAATATCCTGAAAATGCAGTTGCATTAGTTAATGGAGTAATCATAACAGAACAAGAAATCGAAAAAGAAATAACTGAAAGAAAGATGGCCATAGCGATTGGAGAAAAGATTAGATCGCTTGAACCAAATAATTTAACACCAAAAGAAGCTGTAATTCAATCGTTAAATATCACGGAAGATGAATTAAATCCGGAACAAATAAGATATATCGAGTCAATGGAAAGAGCAACATCAAAATTACTTAGTGGTAATGAAGCCTTTAATATTCTGCTAAGGGAAGCAATTTATTACCAGGAAGCAGTAAGGCAAGAGCATAAGGTATCCGTTGGTGAGGCCAAACAAATATTAGAAGAAAGTAATAAGGTGTCCAAGGAAGCATTAAACGGTGATGAAGAAGCATTGCAGAAACAAAATGAAATAACTAAAATTATTACTGAGGTTTATAAGCAATATGAATTTGAATCAGAAGAAGATTATCTAAATCAACGGATAGATAAGTCTGCTCAGGCGATGACAATTAGTAGGATGAAAAGTCAATTTAATAAAGTAATGACTGCCAACTTGCCTAAATCAGATGGTTTTCAAGTAAGTATTGATATCAGTAATTCATGGGATGATTATGGAGAGTTTCTCCTGAATAAGGCCAAGGTTAAGGTTCTTAACACAAAGTACAGTATGGAATTGTATGGTAAACCTTGGAGTTATGGCCTTTTAGACTTAAAGTAAATATTCAAGGAAAACTGAGAAAGAATACGGCATATGCTGATTACACAAAGTGATGATTGTATGTACATAAAGAACAAAAAAGGAGAAGTGACCACTTATAAAATAGAATCCTGGAAAAATGTTGAGGAGGGATTAAAATGATGGGCTGGGTAAAGAGGTATAAAGGCCGAATCCTGATCTTATGTGCTCTATGTGTAGGCATATTAATAATGTTATTTCCCGGCAACAATGATGTGTCAGCAACAAGTAACCGCTTAGCGGGCCTGGATCGTTTCCAAACAGCCAGGATTATTGCCGAACAATTTAATGCTGACACTGTGCAGGATGTTATTCTTACTTCCGGTAACAACTTTCCCGATACTCTGGCCGCAAGTGTTTTAGCGAAAAAGTTGAATGCGCCTATTTTATTGGCTGATAGCCGGGTCCAAGGTTCAACTGAAGCCTTCAATTACATATCTGAGCACTTAAGTAAAAAAGGCATGGTGCATATTATCGGCAGCGTAGGTGTGATCAGTGCGGATTTCGAAGCTCGGCTTACTCAAATGGGTTTTCCAAACATCGAACGGATTGGCGGTTTTGATCGCTATGATACGGCTCTTCTGATTGCCGAGAAATTGGCAGTGGCCAAGAACACGCCGGTGGTCATTGCTTCAGGAGAAGTTTTCCCGGACGCTTTAAGTATTTCCAGCTTTGCCGCTTACAAGGGCTGGCCAATTTTATTGGCAGGCAAGGATTATTTGGCACAAGGAATTAAAGACTGCCTAGCCAATGAACAGCCCGCACAAGTGTACATCGTTGGGGGAAGCGGGGTAATCTCAGAGACAGTCAAGTCACAAATCCAGACCCTTGTTCCTCAGGCAGCGATAACCCGTTTAGCCGGGCAGGACAGATTCGAAACGAATGCTTCGATAGTGCAAACTTTTGCCCCAAACCCGCAAAATATTTATTGCGCAACAGGTTTGGATTTTGCCGATGCTCTGGCAGGCAGTGCCCTGGCTTCGCAAACCGGTGATCCCATTATGCTGATTGACCCTAATTCTTTGGCAGTACCCGTTTCAAGTGTGAGCTATTTAGTCCAACTCCATGAGCAGCATAGCGATCCTGCGCTTGTGTGTTTTGGGGGGGAGGTTGTTGTTCCGGCAACGGTGCTCAATCAGATTGCTGATCTTCTTCAGGGAAAACTAAATCAGGATACGGCACTCGCAGCAGATTTACCGGCAGTCGGCAGCAGTGAGAACCTGGTAAAGCTGCTGGCCGGGATGGAAAGTAATGGCGCCAGGTACGGCCTGTTTACACGCGATGATGTAGGACGCGCCGGCGGTAAAGGTGCTGCTGCTCCTCAGGCTGAAGCCAACACAGCAAACGACGCCAAGCAAATGCAGCAGGATGTTGCTTACTCGGAGACAAATCTGCAAGTCCAGGGAGTGGATGAGGCGGATATCGTTAAGACTGACGGTGAATACATCTACCAGGTTATCTCAGCCAGGCCAAACGGGCAGTCCGCAGTTGTCGTTTCCCGGGTTTATCCGGACAACGAACTTAAGATTGTTGCCACGCTGCAATATTCTGCTCAGGACTTTATGCCGCGTGAATTATACGTAGATAAAAAACATCTTGTAGTGATCGGCGAAAGTAATCCTAACCAGGTCGTGCCAATGCCGGCGGAGACCAAAAACAAGCTGGCGGCTGATTCTCCAGTTTCCGTTATGCCAAGCTGTTTTTATCAGCCGGTAACCTGGATCCTTGTCTATGACCTGAGCGACAAGACGAATTTGGTCAAGCAAAGAGAACTGAAGCTGGACGGTAATTATCTTTCCTCGCGCAAAATAGACTCGCATCTTTACCTGGTTACAAATAAACAGATCGACTATTACCGTATTCTGCACCAAAACGAGGCACCGGCTAATCCGGTATTTTCCGATTCGAATTTTACGGATGGTGATACTGCGATTCCCTTCCAGGACATCCGCTGTTTCCCCGGCACGGTGGAACCAAACTACCTGCTGGTGGCCGGTTTGGATCTCGAAGCCCCGACTGAGCCCATGCAGGTCAGCACCTATCTCGGTTCCGGCAATCAAATCATGGCTTCGCCCGACAATCTTTATGTAGCGGTAACGCACTACAAGTGGCCGGGAGAGGAGCCTGCTGTGGATGAAAATGCGGCATCTGTCATTTACCCGGTTGGCCCCAATACGCTGGTCTACAAGTTCTCTCTCAATAAAGGGAACACAGCTTATCAGGGGAAAGCAGAGATCCCCGGCACACTGCTCAACCAGTTCTCCATGGATAAGCATGACGGTTATCTGCGTCTGGCCACAACTTCTGGCTTTAACTGGAATACCCGGCAGGCCACGGAAAATAATGTCTATGTTCTTAGCCCAAATATGAGCATCAGCGGCAAGCTGGAAAAGCTTGCCCCCGGTGAACAGATCTACGCCGTGCGGTTCATGGGTCAGCGGGGCTATATGGTCACCTATCAGACGACCGACCCCCTGTTTGTACTGGACCTGCAGGACCCGGCTGCTCCCAAGGTGCTGGGCGAGCTGAAAATTCCCGGTTACAGTAATTACCTGCACCCTTACGATGAAAACCATCTGCTGGGGATTGGTAAGGATTCGGTGGAAACTAAAATTCACAATGACTATACTGGCCAAACAGATACCGTAGCCTACTATCTGGGCATGAAGCTTTCCTTATTTGACGTGAGCGATGTTAACAACCCGGTTGAACTTTTCAAGCAAAACATCGGGGACAGGGGAACGGATTCTGAAGTGCTATACAATCACAAAGCCCTGCTCTTTGCCCGGGAGAAAAACCTGCTCGCTTTTCCGGTCAGTGTCTGTGAAGTGAAAGAGCAGAGCGTTAAGTATAACGGTTTCCCTCCCTATGGGGAGTTAACCTTCCAGGGTGCCTATGTTTACAATTTGGATTTGACGACCGGTTTTACGCTCAAAGGGAAGATCTCTCATCCGGGTTCGGGTGAATTACAGCAACCGGTTAAACCTTATGACAACCCCGCATATGCTTGGACACCGATTCAGCGCATCCTCTATATCGGTAGTAATCTGTACACGGTATCGGAAAGAATGATCAAAGTAAATGATCTGGCAGGTATGCAGGAAAAGGGCTCCATTTATGTTTCTAAGTAATTAAATAGCAGTAGCAGGCTGTTTATCGATAATAATGTATAAAGCGGGTACTTGTCGCTACAGATGGTTCGAAGAGTGCCCTTGGAGCTGTCAAAACAGGGTCGAAAAAGACCACCGGGATAAGTTTCGGTGGTCATATTTTTTCCTCAAATCGCAGCTGGCAGCACTATTTATTGATAATAGAAGGCCTGTTTTTCGAGTTTGTACCACTCGCCAATTAATGCTGCCAAGGGTAATCTTTGAAATAACTGAGCTAAAGATAATTATGGAAACCGAGGTATATTAATAATGAGTGTCTGTTTTACATGGTTGCAATAATGAGATTACCGATCATATCTGCTACTCGTTTAAAGCAATCCAAGGAATATTCAAGACGCTGATAGATTTCTTTTTTCTTTAAAATAGTTATAGCATCGGTCTCAAAGCTAAATATTCTGATCATACATTCGGAATAAGTACGATCTCCCTCTTCTTCTAATTTACTAATCTCTTCTATTAAGTTATAAATATTCTCCTTACCATGTTTATTAAATTGCTTGAAAGCAACCATCAAATCGTAAAGTTTCTCACATATGGAAATAATAATTTCCACAAAATGTAACATGAATTCATCAATTATTGTAATATTCATTATGTAAAGATGATTAGCAATAGAATGAATACTGTGCAAAATATCTTCCATTCCTTTTAAAATCTCGATAATATCTTTTTGATCAATTGGAGTTATAAATGCCTTCTCGACAATTTTCAAGGATTCATTTACATGCTTACTTCCTATTTTCTTAAACTCCTTGATATGTAACAGCTCTTTATGATCTATATCGCTATTCGAAATGATAGTTTTTAAACTCTTTGCTGCTTTCAACGAAATAGAAACATCTTTTATGAATATATCATAATAATAACTTTTTCATTGATAAATTTATGCAAGAATTTTTCAAAATATTGATTAGCCTTGGGTTTTATGTTTTTGTCATTATCACTCGCCATCTTAAATATCCCTCCAATATTAAAAGTTTATAAAAATCCAGCGAAATAGCATTGAAAATATATATCCCAGTACTGTACAGATGGGTAAGGTAAAGAGCCAAGCTAAAATTATCTCTTTGGCAACCTGCCATTTTACCTTATTTATCCCCTTTGAAGCACCTGCCCCCATCATCGCTGTCCCCTTTACGTGAGTACTGCTCAGCGGGATACCAAACAAGGTTGACACAATCATACTGCCTGATGCAACAACTTCTGCAGCAAATCCTTGGTATTTTTCAAGGTTGACCATTTCCATACCCATTTTTTTGATGATCCGATATCCGCCAACTGACATTCCAACAGCCATTAGCAAAGCACAAAACATTTTTATCCATACAGGAATAACAATATTTTCGGACATATTATCAGGATAAATACCACCGATAAT
>JAQVLN010000178.1 GCA_028704155.1 Desulfitobacteriaceae bacterium | reverse complement strand
CGGCCGTGAGAAGCGATTGGACTCTGACCGCAGCATCACAGTCCGGGGCAACCGGTGGTATGATCATTCTGCGGAAAGCGGCGGGTTTGCCATTGACTTCGTGCGGCAGTTCTATGGGCTTTCTTATCCTGAAGCCGTGACCATGCTGCTGGGCGGTGAGCAAGGTGAGGTCTACAGACCGGCCAAGGCAAAGAAAGAGGAATTCAAAAAGCCTTTTGCACTTCCACCGGTTCATACGAATATGCGGCGTGTCTATGCCTATTTAGTTAAAACCCGTCTCATCGACCGGGAGGTGGTCGGTTTTTTTGCAAAACAAAAGTTGCTGTATGAATCCTGCGAGAAATCTAAGGATGGCACTAAAAAGTATCACAATGGAGTCTTTATAGGTGTGGATGAAAAGGGCGTTGCCAAGCACGCTCATAAGAGAGGGCTCTATACCGAAGGGGTCGGCTTCAAGGGAAATGTAGATGGCTGCGATCCTCGGTACAGCTTTCACTGGATTGGTGAAAGCGATGTACTGTATGTTTTTGAAGCTCCGGTGGATATGCTCTCGTATATCACGCTCTACCCGAGAGAGTGGCAGCAACACAGTTATGTAGCACTCTGCGGTGTTGGAGGGCAGGCAATGCTGTGGATGCTGGAACAATACCCGCAGCTCCGAAAGGTTGCTCTTTGTCTCGACAACGATGAAGCTGGACATAAGGCAAGTGAACGGCTGGAAAATGAGCTTTCCGAAAAAGGCTATACATCGGAGAGGCTTCAATCACAGGGCAAGGACTGGAATGATGATTTGACAGAGGCACGTCAAATGCGGGGCGGTTTTGAAATGAAGATGGCATAGGAAAAGATGGAGCGGTCATTTTTTTGACTGTTCCACCTTTCTAAAAAACTTTATTTGTCCATATTAAAGGGATACCCGTTATAACAATTGAATAAGGGTTTTTACGGAAATAGGTCGATTTTTCCACGCTTACTATAATCGTACCTTGAATCTATTGCAGCATTTCGTATGCCCATACCAATACACCTTCCATATCTGATAGCATCCGGACCATGTAAGTTAGCGTAAAAGGTATAGCCCATTTGAGCATCTTTATTCCATGAATTCCATAATCCTGAGCTTAAAACCATATTTTCTGAATACAGTGGCAATATCATCGACATATAAAATTTAATTTTATCCACGGAAGATGTTGTAAGTTGATTAAATAGTCCTTGATAAATATCCTTCTCTTTTTCTAAGCAGCTTAATAATATGTAGGACTGAGTTGATTCTGGGAACGCAGTTACAGCAAGACGATGCATTACTCCCTTTAGTGTATGTCGAATTTTCTTTCCATTCAAATCATAGTCTGGAGCAATATATGCATAATTTGCAAATCTAATCTGCTCTGGAATTTTAATAACACAGGTTACTACACCGCTATAAGTATTCGCCATAATTTCTTTATCAAAATGATATTTAATTGGGTCAAACTCTTGCATTTTTAATTGAAGCATCCTATACATTCCTACCATCGGAAAGGATTTGAAGGCTACAGGATTCTTTTCAAAACATTTTTTAAAGATATTTATAGCAGTAGACTGCTTATAGTATTCGAAAATGAATGACTTATAAGCATACACAAACTTCATCACTTCATTAGATTCATCGAAGTCTGGTGCCCCTTTTTCAATTGCGGCAAATACAGTGTTGTCATGTAAATCACAAAAACAAGTTTCAGTAGTTGCGTCATTAGCACTGGTTCTACTCATTTCAACGATAACGGCTGGGTCACCCTTTTTCATAGGAATAATTAAGGGCTGTTTCTTTGAGTTCATCATATATACATGACGTTCATTTCCAGCAAGAAGCGAAATAATTTTATTGTTTTGTAATGCGTGAGCCTCTTTTATTTTACCCTTACATTGGGCTTGGTCAGGGTGCATACAGCATCTTTTCATTGACTTTCGCATCATTTCCATGACTTGAACTTCTGGAGGCTTTTTGGATGTTTGCGATATTGACATCACTTTGTTTTTACAGCAATCTTTATGTTTCATACCGCTACCGCATGGACAAGATTCACCGTCTAAAATTCTTATGTATTTTAATGGATTCATTTCTTTACCACTTTCATTCGGACTATATATTCTTGTTTATGCAACACTTTGTTTTAGAATACCACAAAATATACCAAATCGAAAGGAGAACCTTATGTCATCTCAAATCTATATGCTGATCTCAGCGGCCGCCGTGATGTTTTGTGTCATCGGCGGCCTTTCTCTTTTAGCACACTATTACACGCTCAGCGGAATCAAATCCCGCACAGTAGGTGACGGTCAGCATGGTACCGCACGTTTTTCCACCAAGCAGGAAATCAAAGCTATCTATAAGCATATCCCGTTCCGACCGGAGCTGTGGCGGCAGGGACAATACCTCCCTGCTACAGATGAGCAGGGCATCATTCTCGGCAGCACAGGAGCCAAGAACAAAGTGACGGCACTGGTGGATACCGACGATGTCCACTGTCTTATGATTGGCGCCTCCGGCGTAGGTAAGACGGCATTCTTTTTATACCCAAACTTGGAATATGCCTGCGCCTCGGGTATGAGCTTTTTGACCACTGACACCAAGGGTGATCTTTATCGCAATTACGGCGCCATTGCCCGTGATTATTATGGCTACCATGTGGCGGTCATCGATCTTCGTAACCCCACCCGATCAGACGGCAACAATATGCTCCATCTGGTCAACGCCTATATGGATCAGTACCTTGCCGATGAAA
>JAQVLN010000177.1 GCA_028704155.1 Desulfitobacteriaceae bacterium | reverse complement strand
TCAAAAGAAATCCTCGCAAAGCGAGGACTCATTAGTTGTGTGGATTACTATTTGAATTGAACCGCCTAGTGCGGATCCGCATGCTAGGTGGTGTGAGAGGGAGGAGAAAATCCTCCCTACTCGATTTGACAATTAATATCCCAACCAACAAGATATAAATAATTTATCAAAAGTATAAAATAATAAAATTCTTTGAAAGGGAAGCCAACCAATGGCTGGAAGATAATATTTGGGTCAAGATCATTAATATGACCCAAAGCACTTCAGAAAGAACAACAGTATAGTTGTCAATAATCTCACTTTATGATATTCTAATAGTAACTAAATCAAATTGTTTCAGGTGCCTTTTGAGGATAATAGGGAAGCCGGTAAAACCGCGCGGACCCGCCACTGTATAAGATGAACCGCCGTAAAACCACTGGTTCTTACCGGGAAGGTACGGTCAGGTAATGATTCGAAAGCCAGGAAACCTGCCTGAAATAGAGAAAAGTCTTCCTTTCGCATAAGGAAGCAGCGGAGACGAAGGCAAAGTCCCTGCCACTTTTGTGGTAGGGATTTTATTTTTTCAACTGGATTTGTTTTTTTCAGCTGGATTTATTCTTAAACTGCCGAATGATTATTTTTAAGGAGGATTTAATAATGTTGAACAGTTCCAAAACCTTGATTGATCTGCAAAATGAATTCCAACAACTTCTCAGCGGGATAACTGCCCTGGATGAAGGAGCAATGACAAGTATCCAGGAACACCTGGATTCGCTTACTAAACCTCAGAACAGCCTCGGCCAGTTGGAAATCATCGTCAAGCAATTAGGCGGCATTCAACAATCTGCCCATCCCAAGATCAACAAAAAAGCCGTACTTCTAATGGCCGGGGATCATGGGGTAGTTGCTGAAGGAGTAAGTGCTTTTCCCCAGGAAGTTACCCCGCAAATGGTGTATAATTTCCTTAATGGCGGTGCAGCAATCAATGTCCTTACCCGCCACGCCGGAGCAGAAGTCGTTTGTACAGATGTCGGAGTTGCTTTCCCTTTGGAGCCAGCCGAACTGATGCGCCGCAGGGTTGCCAATGGCACTAGAAACATGGCCAAAGGACCGGCAATGACTACTGCCGAGGCCCTTCAGGCCCTCCTGGTTGGAGCCGAGGTAGCCCGGGAAGCGATAGCTGGCGGCGTTAACCTGCTGGCAACCGGAGATATGGGTATCGGCAATACTACTCCCAGTTCAGCTATCGTTGCTTTCTACAGCAAACTGCCGATAAGTGATGTTGTCGGCCGGGGCACGGGAATTAACGATGCCGGATTAACCTTAAAACAAGCTGTCATTAAAAAAGCACTTGAAGTCAATAAACCGGATCCGGAAGATGCCCTTGATGTCCTGGCTAAGATTGGCGGACTGGAGATCGCAGCTATTGCCGGAGCAATCCTGGAAGCGGCAGCCAAACACGTTCCCATCATTATTGATGGCTTTATCTCGACCGCCGGTGCCATTATTGCTGCTAAACTCTGCCCATTAAGCAATGCCTATATGATTCCATCCCACGATTCTGTGGAAATAGGCCATCGGGCTGCTTTGCAGCTTCTCGGTCTGGAACCTATGATAAACTTGAATATGCGGCTAGGTGAAGGAACGGGAGCAGCATTATGTTTCCATTTGGTTGAAGCCTCCATTCGCATCCTGGAGGAAATGGCCACCTTTACTGATGCAGGGGTTAGTGAAAAAAATAAGTAACAGTTTTTATTTTCTGCTTATGCTGAAACAATCAAAAAGGTCTACTAAAAGAAGTCAGAAAGGGAGGTAATTATTTGGGAGAGTTCATTATTGTAACCGGCGGTGCCCGCAGCGGCAAAAGCTCGTTCGCTGAACTGCTGGCCGATAATTCCGGACTTTCGGTTACTTATATTGCCACTGCCCAAATCCTGGACAAGGAAATGGCTAACCGGGTGGAAAAACACCGGCAACGCCGCCCTGCGGAGTGGGGACTGGTTGAAGAACCTTTCAATATTGAAAAAGCCTTGCTTGATTTTAAAGACAAGCAAGGAATAATACTCCTGGATTGTGTTACCATCTGGCTCTCCAACCTGTTGCTTGCCGATTCTCCTGAGATATTGGCCCAAGTACGCAAAGTTGCCCAAACCGCTGTTAAAATAAAACCAAAGGTAATCTTTGTAACCAATGAAGTGGGACAGGGCATCGTTCCGGATAATCCCTTGTCCAGAACATACCGGGACCTGGCAGGCTGGGCTAACCAAATATTGGCGGAGGCAGCAACTGCTGTCTACTATGTCGTAGCCGGATACCCCCTGGAGATTAAACAGCAAGGACAACAATTATTAAACAGCCTGCTTAAACAAAATAATAACCATTAAAATATTGGATAAAGTCTATTTATTTGACAGATGCAAAAAAACCCTCGATTCTTTAATGAGCCGGGAGCTTTTTGCTGATTTCGGAAATTGCCTCCAGTGTAAGATCAATATCTTCATCGGTATTAAAGTGAGAGGGACTTAAGCGGACAACACCTTGCCTAATAGTACCCAAAGAAGCATGGGCATGGGGAGCACAATGTAAACCTGCCCGTGCAATAACCCCGTATTCCTGATCCAGGAGATAGCCAACCTCAGTGGAATCCCGTTTCCCGATATTAAAAGCTACAATTGGTGCTTTGCTTTCGGCATCCTGCCCACCGTAGATTTGAACATCCGGAATATTGTTTAAGCTGGAGATCAAGCGTCGGCACAAGGCCTGTTCCCGTTTGCGCACATTATCAATACCCTGGATTTTAAGATATTCTATCCCAGCCCCAAGTCCAGCTATCCCGACGCCATTCAAA
>JAQVLN010000064.1 GCA_028704155.1 Desulfitobacteriaceae bacterium | reverse complement strand
GGCCCTATCAGGCTTGGAAATATATAAGCAACTACCGAAAAAAAACTGTGGGGAATGTGGTATTCCGACTTGTCTGGCTTTTGCCATGGCCTTATCTACCGGAAAAGGAGTACTGGACAGCTGTCCGTATGTTACTGATGAGGCCCGGGAAAATCTGGCTTCCGCCTCGGCACCTCCCATTAAAGCCATTACCTTTGGCAATGGCTTAGTTATCGGCGACGAAACAGTGTTGTTCCGTCATGATAAAACCTTCTACCATCCGACAGCTTTAATTATCCAGGTTTCCGATGCTATTGATGATGAGGAAATTGCTGCGAAAATCAAAGAAATTAATGATTTGGAATTCGACAGGGTTGGATTACATTATTCTCTTGACGGAGTAGCCGTTATCCAGGAATCTGGGGATGTCCGACGTTTTGCTAAGATTACAACTGCCGTTGCCGCAGCAACCGAAAAGTCTTTGCTGTTGTTAAGTAATGATATTGAAGCTTTAAAAGCAGCTGTTCCTTCATTAGCTTCCCGTAAACCGCTTATTGGAGTGGCTACAGCCGCAAACTATGAAGCTGTCGTTAATTTCGCCAAAGAACAGGCTGTTCCGGTAATTTTAAGAGCCGAAGGTCTGGATGCCCTTAATGATCTTGTTGAAAAATCTCAAAAATTAGGATACAAAGAATTCGTTCTTGATGCCGGATCCCTTACTCCCAACCAAACCTTGGCTGATCTTACTCAGATCCGCCGACTGGCTATTAAGAAAAAATATCGTCCTTTTGGTTATCCAACAGTGGCTTTTACCACAAAAACTGAGCCACTTGATGAAATTCTTGAGGCTTCAATCTATGTTGCCAAATATGCCAGTATTGTTGTTTTAAAAACTGCAGCCAAGGCTCATCTCCTGCCATTAATGACATTACGTCAAAATCTTTATACTGATCCGCAAAAACCTATCCAAGTTGAACCTGTCCTGCACACTGTCGGTGAGGTTAATGAGAATTCACCGTTATATATAACCACTAACTTCTCACTAACTTATTACAGTGTGGAAGGTGAGGTGGGATCTACTAAAATTCCCAGTTACATTTTACCCATTGATACAGATGGAACCTCTGTTCTGACTGCGTATGCTGCCGGAAAATACGAACCTGAAAAAATTGCTGAAGCAATTACCGCTTGCGGTATAGCTGATAAAGTTAGTCATAGGAACGTTATCATTCCTGGTTATGTCGCTGTTATCTCCGGTAAACTGCAAGAAGAATCAGGTTGGAAAGTTATTGTCGGTCCAAGAGAATCCAGTGGAATTGTTGCTTTCTCCAAGTCTTTCTAAGTTCTAAATCCTGTATCACAATGTTCAGAAGAGGGAGTGAATAACATGCCCCGAAGTACCGTAAAATTCTTGCCGGACAATCTAACAATTGAAGTTGAAAATGGTACCTCACTGCTCCAGGCAGCCTTTATGGCTGGAATAAACATTGTCTCAAGTTGCGGAGGAAAAGGGACTTGCGGCGCTTGTGCGGTGGCTGTATCTGCTGGTCGGCCCGGGATTACCTGTAGAGGCAACCTTACCAGCGAACAAATTGCTCAGGGAATGTACTTGAGTTGTCAGACACTGGTAGCTGAAGATCTGACTATTGAGATTCCTCCGGAATCCCGTCTGCGGGAACATCAGATTTTGACAGTAGACAGAGGAGCAGCACTGGAAAAAACTGATGTAGACAGAATTGGCACGCCAGAATTACAAACTGATGGCAGTGAGGAAGAATGTCTCAAAGAGAATGAAGAAGATCTGTTGCTTAAGTATGGACAGCACCCTCTGGCAACCAAAGTACGCGTTCGGCTTACCGAACCTACTTTAACGGATAATACCGGTGATTGGGCCCGCTTGTCGATGGAGTTAAGAAAAATTCTTCAGTCCGGTGATAAGCCAATTAATATCCCTTTATCAGTACTGCAAACTTTGCCGAAATCTTTGCGGAATGCAAATTGGGATGTTTCAGTTACTTTATCTGATCTGGATACGGCCTATACTGTTATAAAAGTTGAAGATGGTAATAACTGTCCGGCTTACGGCTTGGCGATAGATATTGGGACAACAACAGTTATTGTATGTTTGGTAGATCTTTCAACAGGTTATATTGTTGATAAACAAGGAACTTTTAATCAACAGGCTAAGTATGGCGATGATGTAATTTCCCGAATTGTCTATGCGGCAGAAAGCCCGGAAAACACACAAAATATACAACAACTGATTATTGACACTGTCAATGGTTTAATTGATACGATTCTTAAAAAACAAAATAATATCGAAGTGGCAACGGCGGTTGTGGCCGGCAACACAACCATGGCCCAATTGTTTTTGGGTGTTGATCCACGTTATATCCGTCTCGAACCCTATATTCCTGCGATGAATGATATTCCCTCAGTAGCCGCCCGGGAAATTGGGCTTCATCTTCTGCCTGAAGGTTTGGTTCATATTTTTCCTTCAGTCGCCAGTTATATTGGAGGCGATATTGTTTCCGGTACGTTGGTTACGAATATGGCTAATAAGGAAGATATTGTTCTATTTATTGATATCGGCACCAATGGTGAAATTGTTTTAGGAAATAAAGACTGGCTGGTTTCCTGCGCCAGTTCAGCCGGACCTTGTTTTGAAGGTGGAGGGATAACCTTTGGCATGCGGGCTATGCCGGGTGCCATTGAACGAATTATGATTGACCAGGCAACCCTGGAAGTAAATTGTAAAGTAATTGATAATATTTCTCCCGGCGGAATTTGTGGCTCAGGTTTAGTTGATTGTTTGGCCGAATTGCTAAATGCCGGCATAATCGATCGGGCCGGGAATTTCCAACTTGATCATCCTGTTGTTTCAGAACGTCTGAAAGCTATGCCTGATAACAAGGTATTTGTTTTAGCTTGGGCCCATCAAACCGAGGGAAACAAGGATATTGTTATTACTGAAAATGACGTTAAAAATATTATCAGGGCTAAAGGCGCAATTTATGCCGGAATACGATCATTGCTTAAGGCTGTAGACGTTGAAATTGATATGATCAGCCGGATCGTGATTGCCGGAGGATTCGGAAATTACCTTAGTATTAATGATTCGGTTAAAATCGGTTTACTGCCGGATTTATCGCAGGAAAAATACCACTACATTGGCAATTCCTCTGTTAAAGGTGCTCGTCTGGCTTTGCTTTCACAAAATGCCTGGCATGAAGCCTTGGAATTAAGCCGCAAAATGACATATATTGAACTTTCAGTTGGGACAACATTTATGGATGAATTCGTTTCGGCAATGTTTTTACCCCATACGGATTTTTTACTTTTCCCATCTGTTAAAAAATAATTTTTGCATATGAATTAACGTAACTAATCAGTGTCAGGAGACAGGAATCAGAATAAGAGAAACGGTAAATCCATTGGAAGGAGAGAGGCTTATGCCTGTAACCCTGGTAAAAGAAAGATACACCGGCAAAGTCAGCGAGGTTGTCCTGGGAGCTAATTCAGAACAGGGCGGAACCAGGACCTCCGTTATTACTGTTGGTGGTGACTGTACACTCCCATTCCTTCATTTTGAGGGAAAAATAAAAAATCGGGCTGTAATCGCAATGGAAGTCAATGATATTAACCCTTCTTGGAACGAGGTAACGAAAGCTGGTTTCAGTGGAGTTCTTGATAATCCTGCTGCCTGGGCCCAAAAATGTGTCAATGAATTTAGGGCAGATCTGATTTATCTGAAATTTATCGGTGCTGATCCCGAAGGGGAAAACCGCAGTCTTGATGACTGCGTACGGATAGCTAAAGAAGTTTTGGCAGCAGTTGGAGTACCCTTGATTATTTGTGGCTGTGATGATCCGGAAAAAGATAACGAAATTATTGCAGCGGTTGCTGAAGCCTGTGCCGGTGAGAATCTTTTATTAGGTTCTGCTGAACAGGATAATTATAAATCCATAGTTGCAGCTGCCATGGTTCATAAACATAACATCATTGCTCGTTCTCCGCTTGATATCAATATTTGTAAACAATTAAATATCTTGATCAATGAGATGGGTTTGCCTTTAAACCGCATTGTCATCGACCCAATGATAGGCGGACTTGGTTTTGGAATAGAGTATGCTTACTCTATCATGGAGCGGGTCCGGCTGGGTTCATTAAGTAATGACAAAATGCTTTCCATGCCAATGATTTGTACAGTAGGTTATGAAGCAAATCGTCCCAAAGAAGCTAATGCCTTGACTGCAGAATTTCCGGGTTGGGGCGAACTTGAAGACAGGGTAGTACTTTGGGAGGCTCTAACTGCCTCAGCTTTGCTTCAGGCCGGAGCAAGTATTCTTTTAATGCGTAATCCTGCAGCAGTAAAATTAATCAAAACACATATAGCAGACCTAATAGCAGCCAATTAGTAATAAATTTCTGTAGAAAGGTCGTGCACAGATGATCATAATTGGTGAACGTATCAATGGAATGTTTAAAGACATTGGGGATGCACTGCGTAATAAAGACCCTAAACCTCTGCAATTCTGGGCGGCTAAGCAACAAGAGGGCGGAGCTCATTATTTAGATCTGAATTCCGGGCCTGCTATTCCAACTAAAGAACGCCCCGAGGCCTATAAGTGGATGGTTCAGGTTATCCAGGAAGTTACTGATTTGCCGCTTGCTTTAGATTCGACTAATTACAATGCAATTGAAGAAGGCCTGAAGTTTTGTAAACAACCGGCAATGATAAATTCGGTCCCTGCCGAGCGTCCTAAAATTGAACGTGTTTTTACCATGGCAATGCAATATAATTCCATGGTAATCGGACTTACTATGGATAACAAAGGTATTCCCAAAGATGCTGAAAACAGGGTAGCCTTTGCCATGGAACTGGTTGCTGCTGCTGATGAGTTCGGTCTTCCGATCGAAGATCTATTCATTGATCCGCTTATTCTTCCATGCAATGTCGCTCAAGAACATGCTCCCGAGGTATTGGAGTCATTACGGCAAATCAAAGGCTTGGCCAATCCAGGCCCTCGAACTGTTCTCGGCCTTTCCAATGTATCTCAAAAAGCACCTGAACGCCATTTAATTAACCGTACCTATTTGGCTATGGCAATGGCTTGCGGTCTGGATGCAGCAATAATGGATGCTACTGATAATGCCTTGATAGATGTCGTTGCAACCTGTGAAATACTTTTGAACAAGAGTATTTATGCAGATTCTTATCTTAAAGTTTTTCGGATATATTAAACTAAGTATTCAGAATTCAGTAGTCAGTATTCAGAAATATTTTGAACCTACACCAAATACTTCTGATTTTACTTTACGATCCTCTTGCAATCATAATTTAGAACCTTTGTCCACACGAAAGAAAAGCGGATTTCATCCGCTTTTTGCGTTTACAGAAGTTCGCAGAAATAAGTTGCCTTTGTGCTATAAATTTTTGAAGTATATGTTTAACATTTTCGGCATAGCTATGCAACATAGAATATTCAGGAGGTGGACAAACTTGGAAACATACTTTCTTAGTGAATCGCAAATCCAACTTTGGCTGGATCAATTAATTGAAAAAATCATTACTGTCAGTCAATTAGAAGAAACTCAATCAGAATATTTCCAGGAATTTGAGAAAGGAAGGAAATTAGTTGAAGAAATTACGGGCCTGCTTACAAATATTTCATCATTGCCCCCTTCCAGTGTATTTGAACCGATAATTCATTTAATTGAACAACGTCTTCAGTGTCAAAAAATTACTGATTTAAGCGGCTTTAATAGGGTTATGGAAGCTATCGTCAGTAATGGAATTGCATTTGTATCCGGTGAATCAGATATTGGACTTCAGACAATTCCTGCTTTGGCCGCTACAGCAAATCTAAATTCCAATAATCTTCAACTAACTTCAACCTTATCTAGTTCTAATATTAACGACAATAACTCAGACCCTGATCCTCTGAAACCGGTATCAGGATTTCAGTTTGATAAAATTCCAGCAATGGTTAATAATGATGAAGAAATTGATATCATAAAAGAACAGTTCAATACATCTGAAAAAGAGCCTCAATGTGAGTCGCAACTAAATTCTCAAAAAGAATTACCTCTAATCAGGAACGAAAATAATTTGTCTTTAATTCCACAGGAAGCTGCTCGTTTAGCTCTTATTATTAAACAGATTTTCCCTAATAGCCAGGTACGCTGGAATTTTTGCCTTGGAGAATATAATTTTCTGGTTCAAGTAGAAAATCTTTTAATTTATCTGGAAGCTCTTAACGAAGGTGAAATAATTCGAAAAGAGATGGAAAAAGATGGATGGAACATTTTAATATGTCAAAAAGAAGATTTATCTTTTCCGCGGCGCTTTGAAAGAGAAATCAAGCGCATATTAAAAAAATCAAAACCTAATACTACTCACGCGTGCATCAACGTCTTAAAAAATTAGTAAATCAGGGACAGCGTAATGATAGTATGAATGAAATTGTAGAAATACTTGATGTAATCACGCAGTGGCTGGAAAATCAGGAAAAGCAAAACAATTTTGGCTTAAAGTAATACGTTTTCGGCAGTTTGCCGCTTCAAACCGGCCAGGAAACGCAGCATTTCCTCACGTCGTTTGATAGCCAAGCGTTGTCCATTACGGGTAGATGTTTTATTAGGAAGAGCATCTGCGAAAGTTTTGGCTCTTTCAACTGCATCCTCTGGAGTTTGGATCAATTCATCTTGTCCGACCTGACTGAACAAACGAATCAAACCAATGTTGCCTAAGTTATCCAGAATATCCGCATCCCGCAAATAAACTGCTTCATCACAACGTCCAGGTTCAGAATAGTACATATGTGATTCTATAGCATCTAAAACCTTGGATAATTTGCTTGAGTTAAAGGACATTTTTTGTAGTATATTGGCAGCTATCCCTTTGGAGCGCAACGGATGATCCACATTAGATAAGGCGTAACAAGGATATTTTCCGGTATCATGAAGCATTGCCGAAACATATAGTATTTCATGATCGAGACTTAAATGCTTCGATAATTCTTTGGCTGAATTAAAAACTCTTAAACAATGGTTTATTCCCCAGGCTGGATGGACTCCTGATCCTTCAACTATATTTTCCAGTTCCAAATTACATGACATGGCTTTACCTCCAGTCTATTGTCAAATTGATGTATTAAGTTTTTCTACACCGTCCAGCCAATAACCTCCCATACCTGGGAAATAATAACTTTATATTGTGCTGTTATTATGTTTGATTCGTCACCCCTAAGTATTATTGTTAATTTTTCTATTTCTTTTCGGAAGGATTATTCATATTAAGAGAGAATACCTCTTTATGAAATCAGTATAAGGAAGTGTAGATCTTGCATGCATAAAGTAAATGTCTACGGGAGCTTTACACAAGCTCTTTTATTTTCTGGAACAGCTTCTGTACCAAAATGTTTATTAAATCATTACAATGATTTAGGTATAAATAATCAGGAAATGATTTTAATTATCCACATTCTAAGTGAATTAGATACTAATTCGAGTCCTTCACTGAGTTTATTGGCGCAGCGTATGAAACTGACTAATACCGAAGTAGAAAACATGATAGAAGATCTTAGAGAACGCAACTTAATATCAGTCGAACAACATTGGAATAATACGGAACAGTGTTGGTATAATAATTTTAATTTTATTGGTTTAATTGAGGAATTAGCTGAACGTTGGGCAATCAGTCAAATGAGGAAATATGAGAATGAGAATTCACAGAAGGATAACCAGACAGATCATAATAATGAATCGCGACCTGATTTAAAACTGCAAAAGCTGGTTGAAATCTTTGAACAGGAATTGGGACGTCCGCTAACCGGGCTGGAATGTGAACATATTACAAGTTGGCTTTCCGCTCATTTTTCTGAAGAATTAATTGTTGAAGCTTTACGCAGAGGGGTTAGCGCAGGAATACGGAATTTTCGTTATCTTGATTCTATTCTTCGTGAATGGGAGAAAAAGAATTTACGTACAAAAGCAGAGATAGAGGTTGATGATGCAAATTTTCAGTCACGCCAACAGAAAAAAAATGTAACAAAATCAAAGTCAGATAAAAAAACTCCACCCGAAAAATATGAGAACTTCTATCTATAATCAGTGGAAGGTAATGATTGGATGAAAAGTCTTAAAAAAATTCTGGAAGGTAATAACCTTATAAATAAACTTAATAACAATCCTCTAAACACCATAAACACCGACCGAATGGAACAAAATGAACACTACTTATGTCCAATGTGTCAGGATCGAGGGCTGGTTTTAGAAAATGATACTGCTTATCCTTGTACCTGCATGCAGCAAAAGAAATTAGAAAACCAATTCCGCTCTGCACGTATTTCCAAAGCCTTATTAACTTGCCGTCTGGAAAAGTTTGATTTAAATTACTATATATCCTCAAATGAGGCAAATCTGAGTAGTGCCAAACGGGCTCTAGATGCTTCAAAGTTATTTATTAACAATTATCTCAAACAACCCTATGGCCTCGGCCTGCTTTTTACGGGCCCTGTTGGTTCCGGGAAAACATTTTTAGCTGCTTCAATAGCCAATGAGCTTATGTTAAATGATCGTCAAGTATTATTTTTAGTTGTTCCTGATCTTTTAGACGAACTTCGAGCAGCTTATAAGTCAGATATTAATGAATTTGATCTTTTAGATACTGCAAGAACGGTACCTGTACTTATCCTGGATGATTTAGGTGCCCATAATTATACGGATTGGACCAGAAACCGCCTCTACTCAATCATTAATTACCGTATGAATGAACTTCTTCCAACAATTATCACTACTAATCTATCGCTTGACGAGATGGAAGATTATCTTGGTTCCAGAACTACCTCCAGACTTGTTCAAATGTCAAGGATTTTTCGTTTAAATACTGAAGATATCCGGCTGAGAAAATATAAAGAACGAGAACAAAAAAAATAATTTTTTCTTTAACCTATGCATGTCCTAGCAGGAACTTGCATAGGCTTTTTTAGATTAAAGTTTTTGGAGGTGGCTGACTTGCTAAAAATTATCTCAGTTAATAGAAAATACTTAACGGTAACCATTGCTATTCTGTTTGTTTGTCTTCTCGGTTTGGGAGCAATTAATCTTTGGACCCACAATCAAGTAACTGTTGGCACAAATGAAATTGCTCCCGAGGTTAAAATGCTTGGTTTAACAGTTGAACCATCTTCTCTTACCAAAGACCTGACGTATGGTAATGAAACACTAAAAAGTGTACAGGTAATTACAGCAAAAACCTTTGATTTAATCTTAACGGTCCAAAATACTACCGGTCAAAAAATGACGAATATCCCTGTGGAGCTTCAAATCAGTTTAATCGGAAATGACAAACAAATAGTCAGCAAAATTGGTAATCTCCCTACACTTGAACCGGGAGCTTCTGCCAAGGTAGCCTTCCGCCAGGTAAAAGCACTTGGTGATGCTGAAGGAAAAAGTCCTACAGCCGGTCAACATCTTGTTGTATTACGAGTCAAAGCTAATCCCGCAGGAGGGGTTAACCAAACAACAGAAGCTGAATTCCATTTTAACATAGACACAACAATCACAAATAAATAGAAATTTTAGATGTTTACTAAGATAGGTGCTATTAGCACTTATTTTTTTATGATTTATATATAACCTGCTCTTAGACAGTTGGAAACAAATCCATAATCTGCCATATGTTATAAGAGAATATAAAGAAATATAAAAAAGAAGGTAGAGTAATGTCCAGTATTATTAAGCAGGACGATTCTGAAAAAAGCCCATTAAATTTCGGCATATCTGTTTGGACACCTTTGAGTGCTGTACCTGGAAGCCCTTCCTTATTCTATTTTCAACCTTTGTTATATGGAAAAGTATTTGTTTCTGCAGCAATACTGATTGGCGCTCAGTTGTTTCTTTTTTTGGCACAGCACCTCTTCGGACTCGAGGAAGTTTCTATACTTTGTTCCCAATCTGAGGTAGAGAAGCATTTCGTTAGGATACCTGTTTCAAAACTCCGGGAGTTCTTAATCTCACTTTCCCAAAATCCTGTACCTGACGACAGCTTCTTAATGCACAACCTTGAGTCACAGGTTCCTTCCTCTGCTTTACCTAACCAAACATATGAAGGTTTTTTAACCACTCAAACCGCGCAAATTTCCCTTATTGTAGGTTTATCCGTAGCAGGGCATTTTTCAAGTAAACCTTATTCCCCATTAAATTTTCTTACACTACCTGTTTTTGTCCTTCGAGGTATCCGGGGAAGCTTGCCAATACTCATCCTGGGAATGTTGGGAACTATTTTTGTCAGGGCAATAGTGCCTCCTGAGTTGACTGGGGCAAAGCCTTAAAGTAAGAATGCCGGGGCAGCTTCCGTAAAATAGTAAGGGCTTTTGTCACATCTTCATTCTAAGTTAAAATTCTTTGTATTTTTCTTGGATTAAATTTATTAATAGCTTAATTCTTAATTTTAAAAATTACTTATTTATATAAATCATAAAACTAATTAATTAATTAGAATTATTTTAAAGAACCTTTTATCTTTTTAACACAGGAATTATTGCCTTAACAATCAATCTATAGTACAATAATCAATGGCATAAATATCTTAACAAATAGTGAAGGACGTGTAAAATTTGATAGAAGAAAGGAAACTGGTGGGAAGGGAAAGAATCAAAGGCACCATTATTTTTGTCTGTTTATTGATCTTGGTCTTCACCATTGTTGGAATTCGTTTCTTGGATGTCAAAATAACCAATATAGAATTAGTAGATCAGGGATTGTACAATATAGTAACGTCCAAAGGATCTGTTACTGTATCTCCCAGCAATATCATTAGAATTGAAAGAACATTTACTAAAGCAGCAATAACCGGTGTCCCGATTGAATTAGACAAAATATATACTGATAAAGGGTTCATTTATTTTTCATCATCAGATCAATTTGCTAAAGTAGGTCAGGCTATTGCTAATTCAGTTGACTTTTATGGTTTGTCCACCTGGGCCCGTCCCAATACAACTCTCCAAACTGTACAACCGTATGCCTACGCTATTGGAACTCCTAAATCTTCAATACCTGTAATATTTTTATTAGTATTTGCCCAGTATCTTTCTTTAACGATTGGTGGAATTACCTTATTTACTTTAATCTCTCCCATAAGTTGGCGAAGAAATCATACTAAGGCAAGCAGTACAGTAGCGCAAGAATCCAATTTTACATCTACCGAGGAAGAATACGGAGTCGTAGCAAAATAAACAACAGATCTTTTCATAATATTCTTAATGCCTATTGACAAATCTAAACTTACATAGAAGAGAAGGCCAAATAGCCTTCTCTTTCGTGCGCCCGGCATGGGCGCAGTCTAATGGGTGAAAGTCCCTAGTGCGGGCTGATAGTGCCAAGCACATAGCTAAAGGCAAGGGTGTCCACCGCGAGGTGGAATCTGAAGGAAGCCGGCGGCAAA
>JAQVLN010000176.1 GCA_028704155.1 Desulfitobacteriaceae bacterium | reverse complement strand
GGCATCCTTTTCAATCTCCTCAAATATCTCTTCGATGGTGGACATGGCTTCGACCAGCAAGGCAGGCTTAGGGATAATAAAGACCGCATTCTTCATGTGATGGGTAAAGGGTGATTCATCCCCGTTGAGTGTTTTTAAGAAAGGGAATACTTTTATCTGCACATGAGAAAGCATCTCTTCGGCCGGCATTCGTTTAAAATGGCTCCAACGAAGAGTCTGTTTATCCACTTGCTGTTTGGTGCCGGGAAGCGTAAACTCCCCATCAAATTTGGAGGTGTACTGTTCCCCCGTAAATTCAGCATCAGATATCCTCTTCAGATCCAGATCATCCAGCCGTTTCATAAAGAGCAGATAGGTTATCTGTTCAATGGCAGTGAGAGGATTAGAGATACCTCCACTCCAGAATTTATCCCAGAGTTGATCAAGTTTACTTTTGAGTGCTGAGTTGCTTTGTAACAAATTATGCTGCCACCTTTTTTGCTAATTCTAAAATTTCGTTGATTTCTGCCGGGGTAAACAAGCCGCGGATTCCCTGCGGGTGCAATACCGTAAAGGGTGATTCTATCAAATCCCGCTTTTGCACGGTCTCTTTTTCCAGGATAAATTCCTTCAGAAGATTTAAAAAATCCAGCTGCCGGGAACTAAGGTTTGTATGGCTATGGATAAACTGTTCAAATGCCTTGGTGACTGTTTCAGGGAAACTTGCCAGGATTTCGAGTCCTAATATATGCCTGATGAACTGTATGAACTTGGCTTTACGGTTTTTATATACATGTTTCAGTAAATCTTCGGTGATATGAGGATGCTCATCGTGTAACAGGGTAGCCAGTTCCTGCGCCTCCTCTTCGGTAATCTCCTGGCCCTCTTTGATCTTCTGCAAAATCGGGTTACTCTCGGTCAGTTCTATGATGAGCTTTTCTACCATTTCACGGTACTTGGAAACACTCACCGCCGAATGTTCCGGCCCAAACTCCACTATTTCTTTTGTTGTCAGCAAATCGGTAAAGTCAAACTTAGCTGGTCCCAGCGGTTGAACATCACTATCCCGGTATTTCATAAGAGCAGATAACTTTTCGGCAACTTCATCAAATGTTTCGTCAGTTGCTTTTGCCCAAAAGTTATTGGTTTGAGCCAGTTTTATTATAGACTCTTCCCTGGCAACAATGTTGACCGATAGCGGAAGTTCACCAATAATCTCGACGATATTATCTTTTAATGTTGCAAATTTATCTTTTTCATCAGCCAACTTCGCCAATGATGCTTCCAGCAGATCTTTCTGAAATCGCATCGCCTTAAAATCAGTTTGTGAAACTGTTCTAAAAAGCGGTTTTATAGTAGTACGTAAAAATTCGATCTTTTCATGCGTCAATTTTGTCCAGAAATTGTCATCTGCGATCTTTTGTAAGTCTGTGGCTGACTCTTGAACAACTACCGAGTTTTGCGGGAGTTCCTGAATCTGTTGACGAAGCTTACTAATCTCTTTTTCAGCAATGGCATCGTTTTGCGTGTCGAGGGCCTTTTCGATTTTATCAATTCTGATGCCGACAAAACGCACCGGGAGCGGAATCTGAGCAGTTGCTTCTTTGCCTTTGGGGTTAAGTTTAAAATATTCAAAGTTGTCCCAGCAATCCAGAATAAGAAACCTATCTTTTTCGGTACACCAGGGCTTTATTTTATTTGCTTCCAAAAGTCGCGTACCACGACCAATCATCTGCCAGAACTTGGTGTAGGAATAGACTGGCTTAGCAAAAACAAGATTAACCAGTTCTCTAATATCAATTCCTGTATCGAGCATATCGACACTAAGGGCAATGCGCGGCATATCGTTATTCTTAAACTGAGCCAAAAGCCCGCCCTTGCCATAAACCCGTGGATCGTCCGAGACAAGAACCTTGGCCAGTTCACCTTTGTATTCAGGGTAAAGAGAATCAAATATTTGTTCAATCCGTCGGGCATGAGACATGGAAGAACAGAAGAATATAGTTTTCCCAGGTAATACCCCATTGGGGTCTTTAATGGACTCTTCCATGAACTCTTTGACGATGAGCGCATTGGTTCCCTTATTGGTAACAGTTTTCTCCAGCTCGGTACCTTCAAAATTGATCTCTTCTACCTCTTTACCTTCATGGATCAATCGCTTTTGATCTTCCAGGGAGATAGTTCGTTTGCTTATGCCTTCATCTTGAAACTTAGTGTGTATCTTCATCACCTGAAAGTTACACAAATAGGGCGGTATGTTATTAACCGCTTCCTCGTAAGTGTAGGCAAAAGTTGGGAGACCATTATCACAATTAAAAAGCTTGAAAGTATTGTGGTCGATAATATCTGTTGGAGTTGCAGTTAATCCGAGACTGATTGCTTTGAAATAATTAAGCACTTCTCCGTAGGTATTATATATGGAGCGATGGCTTTCATCAATCACAATCAGATCGAAGAAGTGGGGTGAAAGGGTGTTATCTTCTTCTCTAATGATATTGAGCATTGTGGGGTAGGTTGAAATATAGATACGGCGATCTTTAGCAATCAGCTTTTCACCGTCCTTAGGCCAACGAGGTTCGCTGGGTAAATGTTCTTTAAAAGCTGTTAGTGCCTGTTCCCGTAAAGCAATTCTATCCACCAGAAATAAAACCCGCTCTGCATGGCCTGCACGCATGAGCGCATCAACAAGGGCAATACAGGTTCTTGTTTTTCCCGTTCCCGTGGCCATCACCAGCAGGAAATTGCGTCGTTTCTTTTCAATTCCCTCCATTACCGAACGGATTGCCCGAATCTGATAGTCTCTTCCGGCAATTTCTGTATTTATCAGCTCATCCGCAAGCCGTTTTCTATGTTCTCGAATATATTGAAACCGCTCTAAATCATCTCGGGTTGGATAGCCGACTACTTTTCGGGGAGGGTA
>JAQVLN010000175.1 GCA_028704155.1 Desulfitobacteriaceae bacterium | reverse complement strand
GTTTCATTTGAACCTAAATTGTCAGGTTCAGCATCAAAAACTACATCTAATACCTTTAACAGTTTTTCCTTAGCGCCTTCATGGTTGTAACCATAAGCTGAAGTAACCAATATTATATAGTCATTTTGCAGGCTCTCTTCCGAGCCCCTTCTGTGAAGTGAATGCGTCAAACCTTTTTCCTCCTTAATCAACAGCTAACGGTCTTCCCATTCCCAAGTTAACCTTAGCATTTTTTCTAACCAAAATTCCCATTTGATTTAGCTTTGAAATTATTGGAATATTACCGTCCTCATCAAATCTATAAATGAAATCCAAGGAGAATACTGTATCCAATTCGTCCGCTACCCTCTTTATTACATTCATAACAGGCTCTAACATTTCCTCTTTTGCAGCAAATTCTATAATACAAGAAACCATTCTTTCATCCTTTATCTCTTCCGGAAATGTGCCCTTTTTTGGATCTTCCATCAAATGATAAACCGGATTGCAGTCTTCAAACTCTACATTTAGTTCTGCTAAAGCCATTGTCATCTTTTCTACTTGATGTATAGTAGTCCCATGACATGGTCTACCCATTTCTATTCCTATTCCAAATTCTCCCCTTGTAACCTTGCCTGTCACATCATTTGTCTTGGATTCTTCAGTACCCCTTCCCGGTACCTTTGTTATAGCATCAGCAATAGTCGGGTTGCTAAAAAAACTTCGTATCCTTCTTGGCATCACTGCAACACCTTCCGACTGTTCAAAAGCTTTAGTCGGGCATCGAACAACTCTAGGTCTTGTACAATTACCACATTCAAAACATAATTCTTCATCAATATAAGCTTTACCATTTGCTATGCTAATAGCAAATGCCGGACAGTATGGCACACAAATACCACATCCTATACACTTATCTTTATTAACCTTCATTCAGAGTCACCTCCTCAAACTTATAGTATTTCGGGCATCTCAACACCAAGATTGTTTCCCAGTTCCACTAAATCTTTATATAAAGTGTCATTAAGTTTGATCCCTTCCTTAATATTATCATCCATATTCTTACTTCTTGATTCACCCGGCAATCTAATTGAGTCAAAGCCTTGAGCCTTTGGAATCCCCTTTATTTCATCATAAAAGTTATCCATTTTACTCCTTATTTCATCTGCTTCCATGAAGCCTTCTGGGTTCATGGCGCAGAATATATGTCCAACATTTCCTTTACCTGAATTTTCATCATATTGCCAAGCAACTTGTTTTCCATATCCTGCTCCTGTTAATAAGCCTGCCATTAGTTCTATGAGCATTGTTATGGCTGAGCCTTTATGCCCGCCCATAGGCAGAATGCAGCCTTTAAGAGCTTTACCAGGATTTGTCGTCGGGTTTCCTTCTTCATCCAATGCCCATCCCGGCTCTATCTCTTTACCTTCCTTAGCGGCTTTTATTATTTTCCCTCTAGCTACTATACTGGTTGCCATATCCACTACAATAGGTCCTCTTTCTCCACCGGGAATTCCTACTGCAAGAGGGTTGGTACCGAAATACATTTCCTTCCCTCCCCAAGGAGGTGTTGCAGGCGGACCATTGGAGATAACAAAGCCTACAAGGTTTTCTTTTACTGCCATTTCAGCATAATATGACGCTGTGCCGAAATGATTGCTGTTTTTTACTCCTACCATTGATATTCCAAAACTTTTAGCCTTTTCTACGGCTGCAGTCATTGCTTTATGAGCGGCCAAATGTCCCAAAGAATTATCAGCATCCATTATTCCAAGCGCAGGAAACTTAAAGTCTATGCTGAAATTTGGTTTCTTATTAATCAATCCTTTGCTTATTCGATGAAGGTATACTTCTAACCGACTTAAGCCGTGGGATGAAACACCTTGTAACTCAGCCCTTATAAGCACATCCGATACAATTAAGGCATCCCTTTCTTCAATTCCTGAAGTCATTAATAGGTTCTTAACATAAGTATTCAATTTGTTATACTCAATTCTCTTTTCCATTATTCACCTCAATACTTTGTTAATTTATAGATTATAAATAAAAAATAATCTATATAATTTATATATTGCAATTCACGTGCCAATAATATGTTGCCGTAAAATGAGCTTTTTATGCCTGTTAATATTACATTCAAATGATTTCCTCTCATAATTGTTCCATTATGCGACCTAATATTGACTAATATCCACCATAACCCTCGCAATAACAAAAGTCATTTGACAATAAAAAAACTCAGCATAAATGCCGAGCTAAAAAAATAATTAGAGTTATATATGTTGGTTATACACTTGTAAGACTACTTAGATAATTCTGACATACTTTAAAAACTCAATGCCCCGTTCTGTTATTTTACTTCCTTGCCTTGTTGTTCCTTGTTTTATTAATTCAAGAGAATCTAATGTATTTAATAGTTTTCTTAGTTGGTAATCCTTGCAATCCATTCCATTTTGCCTAAGCTGCGTCTTCAGGTAAACCCTTCCTACTCCTTTATTAATTGTAGATGCAATATTAATTTCTTGTAGTATTTTTATTGCCATTTCCAATTGTCCTGCCTTTTGTAAACTATGTTTAATCATTTCCGGCTTATTTTCATTATTGGAAAGGGAATTGATAAAATCCATATTTACCTTTGTGCCGTTTCGATTTATTTTCTGCATGTATAAGGGCAAATATTCAATGGTTACATAATTGTTATCAGTTAGCATTGTACACAAATAATTAACAACATTTTCAAGCTCCCTTATGTTTCCCGGCCAACTGTATGACAGAAATAAGTCAGTTACTTCATCGGATAGTTCAATTTGTTTTTCTTCCTTGAAGAATTTTGAAATAAAATAATATGCTAATTCTATTATATCTTTGCCTCTAGACTTTAATGGCGGTATTGATAGCACAATGGTACATAGTCTATAGTA
>JAQVLN010000063.1 GCA_028704155.1 Desulfitobacteriaceae bacterium | reverse complement strand
TTACCCAGCCATGAAGCGTATTGGAGCTAATACCTAAGTTGTGAGCACAAGCATTAATGCTTAAATCAGAATGATCATGAACATAGGATAAGGCATCTTCTTTAAACTGTTTTGTGAACTGTCTAGCCATTTCTTTCTCCTCCTAAATAAAATTTTATGGTTTTTAGAAGGAATTGTCCATTTTTGATTAATCCGGAGTAAAACACACACCTTTTTCGGAAGATGCTTACAGTAGCTCTGGAAAAATAGTTACACATAGTCCGCAGTTGAATTGGTCTTGGCCAGCAGGTTGTGGATAGTGCCGCCCTGTGGACAACCCTCCGCTACGCTCCAAGTTGACCACAGGACTTGGATAAGCTATTAAGGGTATTCCTTAAAAGAGCTTATCCACACTCTCCACAACCTCGACGACGGAGGTTCCTGCTGATGATTTTTGGAGTGTTCTGTATGATCTAATAATTAAAATGGTCGTAGCTATTTTCCAGATAAAATGTAGTTATTTATTCGAAAAATGTGACTCTATGAACCGGAATATTTATGTTTAACTTGTACTATTTAAATACTATCACGAAGTTGTTAATAATGAGCCGGCAACGACAAATTGAAAATGTCGCAGAACCGCACCGTATCTTGTCCTATTTCAAATTGGAATTATAGCCACTGGCATTGGTCACTTTTTCGGGCATCTTTTATAATATCGGCATGATTGCCAGCCCATATTTTGAAGGGCAGCTGGCACAGCGTTTATATGACATTAATCAGGGCTATCAGGACTTCTATTCGATGGTGAGACTGGCCCTTACTTACCTTGCGGTCATCCTGATTGTCCAGATTATGCGCAGTATCAAGCGGTTCTATGTGCGCCGCTTTGCCAATAATACCAGCCGCAATATGCGCCATATGCTGTATAACAGCCTGGTGAATATGGGTAAGGACGAATTAGAGAAGGAAAACCTGGGTGCTGTAATGACCAAAGCGATAGCCGATGTGGATACCTGTGTGGAGGGAATGCGTAAATTTACCACTGAGGTGTTCGATACCGGCGTCGTGCTGGCAGCCTATCTCGGCCTGCTTTTCTATTATGACTGGCGGCTGGCTTTGCTTTCCTGTATTTTCACACCCATTGCTTATTTCATTGCCGGTCGCCTGAAGGCCAGGATCACCCGCTACAATGCGGAATACAAAAAAAGTGCCGGTCGACTAAACAACGCCACCATGGACCGGATATCCAATGCGGTTACCTACCGCATTTTCAGCAGTGAGCCCAACCGTGACCTGGCTTACGAAGCCCATTTAACGGATTACGAAAAACGTGCTGTTTCGGCAAATTTATGGGAAAACACCATGCAGCCCATTTATAACATCATTGCTATGTGCGGAGCGGTTTTGATTATTTATTTTGGTGCGAAAAATGTGTTAGGGACGGGATGGACCAGCTGGAATATAGCAGCGTTTACCACCTTTCTTTCCGCCTTTGTAAAAATGGCTCTTAAATCCTCAAAGGCAGCCAAGCTGTTTAATTCCGTGCAAAAGGCACAGGTGTCCTGGGCAAGAATTAAGCCGCTGATGAAGGAATATGTAGAGCCGGATACGCGTACTTCCCTTGACTTTACACAGCCGGCAACGCTAATGGCTTCTGATTTGTCCCTGCGCCGGCCCGGCAGTCCGCCGATCCTAAAAAATATTTCTTTTTCTGCCTCGCCCGGACAGATTATCGGGGTAACCGGACCGATTGCCTGCGGCAAATCCACCCTTGGCAAGGCCTTTATCGGAGAAGTTCCCTATGAGGGAAGTATCTACCTTAAGGAACGGGAATTATCCACACTCACTGACTACGAACGCAGCAAGCTGATTTCCTATATGGGACATGAGCCGGAACTGCTAAGCGACAGTATCGAAGAGAATATCCGCCTTGGAGAGCAAAAGAGCATTACACCCTATTTACAAGCCGTATGCTTTAATGAAGAAACAGCACAAATGCCCCAAGGAGCGAGCACCTCAGTTGGCAGCAGCGGCATTAGGCTTTCCGGCGGCCAGCAGGCACGCACCGCACTGGCTCGCACCCTTTATAACGCCCAGCATGTTTTAATTTTGGATGATCCCCTTTCTGCCGTAGATCGCCGTACCGAGCTGGCAATCTTCAAGAACCTGCGTCTGTTGGCCAAAGATAAGATTGTGATTCTTATTTCCCATCGTCTGTATCTGTTTCCTGTCCTTGATAAAGTCCTGTTTTTAAATGGCGGCAGCGGTGTTTTTTCTACCCATCAGGAATTGATGCGGGAAAATGCCGCTTATGCGCAGCTATATAATGCACAAATAGCACAAATGGCAGGAGGTGAGGACAATGCCTAATCAGTCCGGGCTGAAATCTGTTGTGCTTAAAACTGTTTCCGCCTCCAAAGGGATGACACTTTTGACGGCCATCATTATCGCCGGTGCAATTGCAGCCGCCCTTTTTCCGCCGCTGGTTTTGGAACGCATTGTCAACCGCCTTATTGCCCAGCAGCAAATTCCGCTTAATCTTGCCTTGACTTACTTTGGACTGCTGGTAGTTTCCGGATTGCTTGAGTCGGGGCAAAATATCATGATCACTAAGTTTGGACAAAAGATCACTCACGGTCTGCGCAGCGCAATGTGTGCTAAGATTGAACATCTGCCGGCAGCCTATTTCACAGGCCATGAACCCGGCAAAATAACCTCGCGCTTTGTGAATGACGTGGATGCGGTGGATTCTATGTTCACCAACGGTATTATCAGTATGTTTGCCGACACTTTCAAGGTGCTCAGTATTCTGGCGGTCATCTATTACAAAAGCAAAGGTCTTGGTTTGATGATGATCTTGATCACACCGCTCTTGTTTGCCATGACCCGCCTGTTCCAGAAGCGGATGCTCGCGGCACAGCTTGCCAACCGCGCTGCTATTAGCAAGGTCAACAACCATGTGCCGGAAACCATTGGGAACATCCGCATGATTCACAGCTTGTTTCGCCAAAAATACATGGAGCAGAAATACGACGCTTATATTGAAGAAAGCTATCGTGCCACAGATAAGTCCAATCTGTACGCTTCCATTTATTCTCCGATTATCATCTTCATCAGTTCCTGTATCATTGCGGCAATGATGATCCTCGCTGCCTTGGATGGACAGGTACAGCAGTTCTTTGGTATCACCGTAGGGACCGCGGTCGCGATCATGGCTTATGTGAACAGGGTCTTTGAACCGCTGGAGAGTATTGGTATGGAAATTCAAAACATCCAATCTGCTGTTGCCGGTGTAAAAAGAATCAACGAATTCTTGCAGGAACCGGAACGGGAAGAAACGGATGCATCGATCACCTTTACAGAGCTTTCTGCCAATCCAAAGCTCGGTATCCGCTTTGACCAGGTGGGTTTTCGCTATGATAGCAAACATACTGTATTCAGCGACCTGTCCTTTGCTGTGGAAAACGGCGAAGCGGTTACCTTCGCAGGTAGAACCGGTGCAGGCAAAAGCACCATCTTTCGTTTGCTTCTGGGATTATATAGCCCCGAGAAAGGAAGAGTGCTTGTGCATGGTGTGGATGCCGACAAAATCCCCGATACCCACAAAAGAGAGCTGTTCGGCTATGTGGAGCAGTCCTTTCATTTGGTAGACGGCACAGTGGCAGAGCAGATTTCCTTGTTTGACCCTGAAATCAATCGCCAAAAGGTGGAGGATGCCGCTAAGCTGGTTGGATTGCACAAGAGTATCCTGGCTCTTGCCAACGGATATGATACGCCTGCCGAAAATGCTGCCTTTTCACAAGGGCAACTTCAGCTGCTCTCTATTGCCCGGGCGATCGCTGCTTCTCCCCAAATCCTGCTGTTGGATGAAATCACTGCCAATCTGGACAGCGAGACGGAGCGGCGGATTCTGGATGCGCTGAACCGGGTCTCCCAATACCGAACCGTACTTTCTATTTCGCACCGCTTACAGGAGCATACCCACAACCATCGCATTATCCAAATCGGAAACTAAAGCAGAAACTAGTTATCGACTTCTAATCAACCAACATTTCCTTAATAGTACTTTTCACTTTAAGTATGTCCTCAGAATTCAGCTTCCCGATATTTTCGTATAATCTTGCTTTGTCGATGGTACGGAGCTGGTCCAATACAATCCATCCATTCACATCGCCGACTGTAATCCTAATACGAGTAGGATATCCTTCCCTACCACGACTTGTAACTGGAGCGATCATAACTGTACGAAGATACTCATTCATTTCGGAAGGTGAAATAACCACACATGGCCTTGTTTTATTAATTTCTGCTCCTTTAGTAGGATTCAGATCAACCCAAAATAAACAATATTGCTCAATGCTTCGGTTCATCCCATACCTCCAACATTTCATTGTCCATTTCCTCAGAGATTAACAAAACATCATCGTTATTTTTATTCATAAGTTTCATGGCTTCAGCCCAGCCTTGTCGAGGAGTCCTTACAGGTTTTATAATGATACAATTATCTTCGACTTCCAATTCCACTTTTGAATCTATGCCACATTGCTTTAAAACCGCAAGAGGAATCCGAATTCCTTTAGAATTTCCAATTTTTATAATATCCATTTGCATTTGCAATTCCTCCTTCTGTGATTACTTTGTAATTACATTTTATCAGTTACATAATATTTATACAAGACATCTTTTTACGATAACGAACTGAGAGTTTTGTAAAGTAGCTACAAACCATCATAAAAAATGTGCCAAATACAGCATAACATAATGCCCCGGGCTATAGGCCCTGCAGTAATCCTGCGCGTAGAATAGGAAATATCTCCACCTCATAGGAGAAAAGCAGACCTGCATATAGATAATCGACTATCAAGGCTAGCAAGAGAAAATGCCAGAGCAAAGCCAAAGACCAACAGCGCTTGAATTTCATCCGCCGCCGTCACAGTAAATGTATTGCCCTTGGATGTTACCTCCATCACGCCATCAAGTTCTCGCAGCTTAGCTATAACGTCTGGACTGCACGATTCTGCCAAGGCTATATCAAAAACCGACCGAATATTGTCCCTTTGAAGCTCCACGAGAGGTTTCTCCATGACCATACCGCCTTCTGCAATCATGCCAACGGTATCACAGACACGTTCCACATCGCTTAAGATATGGGTGGAGAATAAAACGGTTTTGCCCATCTGCTTCATGCCTCGCGAAAACCCTCCCACCCGGCGGTCAGTCGCACTGGCAAGGCCAACCCATTCCAGCATTTCGGTGATACGACTGCGCTTTATGTCACCGCCGAGATATTCAAGCATCTCGTATGCGGTCATCCACGGATAAAACCTTGGAGCTTCGGGAAGATACCCTATATGCAGGTCACCGGGATACTTTATCTCTGCTATATTTCTCCCATTTACGATACATTCACCCTGCGTCGGATGGGATAGCCCGGCGAGTATATTCATCGCCATTGACTTACCGGCTCCATTATGGCCGATAAAACCATATATTTCGCCTTTTTGGACATGCATATCCACACCTTTGAGAGCCTGAGAGTCTTTGAATTTCTTGTGAAGTCCTTTTACAGTTATCATCGGTATTCCTTCTTTCTGCCGACGATCAAGAAGGTGATGGGACCGAGCAAATTGACGAACAGGCGAATGGCAAGCCATGCCCATTTATTGAGATTCTGTACACCTTCTCTAATGATTTTAACTGCACAGTAAATCGTCAGTCCTATCTGTATTGCTACCAAAGGGAGCAGCATGAGCATGAGATCGGTTGTATGGTCGCTTTAAGAACGACAAATTATCTTTGGGAGACAAACCCCTCGTATCTGGGTTCAAATTTATAGTGCATAATTGCCTCAATCAAATCCAGGGCAAAAACCCCCAAGTCCGCATCAATAATTATATCAATCCTTCGGCAATTAGTTTTAATCCAATCCTTCACATTAGAAGGAGTTATGCTTAAATTAATCATCTTATTATCTGCAAGCAAAGATTTTGCAAGTGTTGATGGTGCACTAAGCCCGTAATGATGATTGCAAAATCTAGCATTACTTCGATAGTTAGCTTTTCCGATCTTTAGAAATTCTTCATTAAATAAAAACATATATACTGCCATTTTTCCGGTAGGTAATCCAGTAGGTTGTGTATGGGGCAAACCCCTATCAAGGATTTCATATTTTTTTCTTGGAATTGGTTTACCAATTGCTGACGATACCCCTTGAATTAAAGAATCTATTTTATTTGCATAATTCATCTGCTTATCCTCCTAAAAGAGGCTGATCATATTTAAACAATACCTCATTAATCTCAAAGATATCGTATTTGCCGCTTATGATAAAATACTCTATAATTACATCGAATTTTTGACTGTGGGATAGGGCATAGCCTGCACGTTTTAAAAGATCATCAGTTTCAGTAAGGTTTAATTCTAAGGCCACTGCAAGAGCAATGGCGGTTCGCTTGCTCGGCATATATCCTTTGCCGGTACGAATTTTTGAGAATAGCTTTCTGTCAAGGTTGGCCCGCTTATAAACCTCCACATCTGTTTTTCCCTTAGCATCAATCAGCTTTAAGAGGGTATTGGAAAAAGGCGCATTAAGTTTATCTATCAAGTCATCAATGCCTGTAATTGGGGCTTTAATTGCCTCCTCCAAAATTTGTGGCATTGGTAATTCATATTCCGCAGGCTCCGCATCAGCCAAAGATTTTTGCTCAATATCAAGCAGTTTACGCCGGGAAACTTTGTGGCTTTCAACATAATATTCATCAATGTAGCTTGCAACTTCTCCAAGCAGCTTCTCACTGATCGCAAATGCATCTTTGTCAAATACAGCCAGATAGATATCCATGTCATGTTTCGTAAGGAAGTTTTTTATCGCAGTAGTTGCTACTCGCAAAGCTTCCTCTTTTGGGTAGCCGTATATTCCACTTGAAATAAGAGGGAAAGTTATGCTTTTACATTTGTGGGTATCTGCAAGATTAAGGGAATTTGTATATGCTAAGGAAAGCAACTTCTCGCTTTCCTCTGGGTTTGATGGGTTATAAACAGGTCCTGCTGCATGAATAATGTAGCTTGCCGGCAAAGCAAAACCTAAGGTAATTACCGCCTCGCCTGTTTTAATTGGTGCAAGCTTATGGCAGGCTGCCTGAAGTTCATGTTCCCCAGCCCCTTTAAATATTGCTCCGCAAACACCGCCGCCTATTTTAAGTTCTGTATTTGCAGCATTGACGATAGCATTAGTTTTCATTTTTGTGATATCTTGACGAACAATAGTAAATGGCATTGGTGCACCTCCTGTTTATTTCAATTCTTTTTTTAATCTTTCAACAATTAAAGCCTCGCGAGCTTCAAAGAATTTCGGAAAATTTATAAATGATAGATCAATATCAGAAGGAATTAGATGCCTTTGGCAGTATTCCCGCTTTGCTTCTGCAGTAGGTAAATTTGTTTCAAACCACTCTTTATAATCTTTATCTTTCTTTGAAACGTTATCAAGCCCTTCGAGAAGTTGAAGATTGCCAATATAATTAAAATTGCTAATGAAATCCATTGTATCTGTAATTCCCCTTCGCCGTAACTTTCTCACCGTAAATTCTGCTTTGGGGTAAATATGATCAATATGAAACAAATTGTTCATGTCTGCCCAAGGGTAGAGGATTGACATCACGACTAAAGTATCCCCTTGTCCAAATTTCTGATATAGGAGGTTCTCAATATCTGCTTCCGTAAACTCATGGGTTCGATTTGTACCCTTGAATCTGTCCACAATCTGCTGGAAAGGGAAATCAGCCTTGCCGTTTTTCAGGATGATTTCTCGTATAGGGCGCAAGACACCATCGGGTTGAGAGCTAAATACACGCTTCAACATAGCACTGACAAACCATTTTTTAATTGTTCGTACATTCTCTGCATTTTTAGGCGATGCTGCAAAATTTGCTGGCAATCCTATGTGTTTTATGTAGTAGGCTATAGGGATAAATAAATTATTTGATGTTATGTTATCTCTATTAAAACCCAGACGCGCAACTAAGGTAACTGCCTCCCTGAGAGTTGCTATAATGTTTTCCCATTCATGCTGAATTTTCATCATGTTTGTATGATTAAAATTATCAATTTTAAAAGCGATATTCGGAAAATCACACAGTACTAAGCAGGCTTTAAGGATGAAATCCTTATTTACATTAAAGCCTCTTCCTATGCGATTCAAGTCATCAACTGCTTGATGAATCTCTTCCCGAGCGTCCAGCTGATCCCATTGTGCTGATGCAATAGAGAGTAATAAATCAGAATAACTCAGCTGTGTTCCTCCGCTATTAACTCGTATAAAGATATTAAGCACCTTATCAAGTTCATTGCTTTTTTCAAGATAGTAACTAATCGTCCCATCACTATGAACGGCTTTCCATAATTTACTCAGTGTATCCGTAGCAAAGGTACCCTTATCAGTATCATATTCGCTGCCAGAATCCTGCGCTGACTTAAGCAAATAGGGGACAACTTTCTGCTGCAAGAAAATAACCACATCGGTCAATTCATTGAACCCGAGGATATCTCCTACTGGGAACCAATAATGATCCTCATCATTGGAGCATTCATCATTAGTCAAAAAATCAAAATCATAAAGCCAATCATCATCCTCAGATTTTCTTAATAAATTTAAGTACAACTTTCTTACTGGGTAAGCTTTTGGATTATCATAACGGAAATAGGGCTTTTTATAGGCATATGTCCCCTTAAGACCAACATAAAGGGATGTTAGCCGTTGCTGACCGTCAAGGATAGCTGTGATAGATTCATTGTCGGTAATATTCGCTTTAGTATTATGACGACAATCCCTTTCATGATAGTTTCTGAGAAACTCATAAAAAACAAATTCCTTGCCATTTTCTTTGCCTATTTCCCAAAATAAGAATGAACCTATAGGATAGCCCAGCATAAGACTGTCAAATAACTGGGTAATTTGATCTACATCCCATACAAACTCCCGTTGGATAGATGGGAGTAAATATTCTTTTTTATGAATGCTGGCAATCGCATCTTTAATTGTAAGTGCAGTTTGAAAAGCCATTATTAAATCCTCCTGTTGTAATGGTTTAACCTATTATTCCTCGGTTACCGCATCCTCGTCAAAGATCCTATCGAGTTCGGCATTTGATGTGACTCCCCGCACTTTGTTTCGAATGCTGAGTTTGCTCATGTCCAAACGATAGAAATGCTCGCGCTTATCTGCACCTTTTGATTTTCAGATAAGCAGCAGGGGTAATTATCCTTACGACTGGGATCATAAGGTTCAAAAATATCGAAAACATACCTGTTTGCATCTGTACGAACGCCAATACTGCTAAGCGCCAACCAAAATCATTCTACATTGTTATTGACGAAGCACATCGAGGTACTGCAACCCCACAAGCGGAAAATAGAGCACAATCTATTAAGCACTACAACATTGTGAAGGTAGACGATGGATCAGCACCTTCGATTTTTATTGAACAGTTTTCAATCATCTCCGCTTGACATCTAATGCACTTTCTCATACTATACCTCCGATAATTCTTGATTGTTGATATCATACCATATAGTATTGATTCTCAATATGCCATAATCACCAATAGATTGGAAGATTGACTTTATGGAATAAGCTTTTGTTCTTTTTGTTCTGTAATAACAGGGTTAGGAGAAAAACTCTTATCGCTTTGATAAGTTGAGAAGTTCAATATGACCAGCAGCACAGTTACCGCAGCAATAGAAATCAAAATAATTGCAATAACTTTCCAGATACGTCGACTGCGTCTATTTCTCTCAGCTAACAGTGCATTGAGTTGTTCCAGCTTCTGTGCAATGATATTTTTCTCAAACTCACTTTCCGCAAAAGCTTTAGCAACTTCTGCAGTCACCTTTCCTGCATTGTTTAATATCTCATATTGAGTAAACTGCAAAGGTGTCTAAATGTTTTGCCCAATCCTGCATTGTCATTGGAATATGTCGTCTGGCCATCAACTCTGCCGAATCAAGATATGCAGTTACGATAAGCTCCAAGTTTTGCAATTCTCCTCTGGATAAATAGTTTTATCTATTACCCAGCCTTGAATGGTATAATCCTTAGATATTTTGTTGACCCATTTACGGAATTACAATATCCTATGATGAGAAGCTTGGAATCCAAGCCATTGGTAACGTTGCAGATGATCTCCTGCCAACGATGAAACATGATTAATAAATATGAACCTAAATATGAGGGTTTTGTCTCTCAGAGGCAATTTGTCGCTCTTCAAGCGACCCTACATCCTACAGGAAACGTTATCCTTAAGTCACAATAAAACTTAAGGAGGACACTACAATGAAAAAAGGATTAACAGAATTGGTTTTTATACTCGATAAAAGCGGCTCGATGAGCGGCTTGGAAGCCGATACCATTGGCGGGTACAATTCAATGCTCGCAAAGCAACAGGCAGTAGAGGGTGAATGCCACATCACAACGGTGTTATTCGACAACAACTATGAACTACTTCACGACCGTATCGACCTTAAAGCGGTAAGTGCTATTACGGAGAGGGAGTATCAAGTCGGTGGCTCGACTGCACTTCTTGATGCAATCGGCAGGACGATTCATAAAATCGGCAACGCCCAGAAGCATACCGCTGATGACTACCGTGCTGAAAAAGTGATGTTTGTTATTATCACAGACGGCGAAGAAAACTCCAGCCGGGAATACTCTGCCGAAAAGGTAAAGGCACAGATTGAACGGCAAAAAACGAAATATGGATGGGAGTTTATATTCCTTGGTGCGAATATCGATGCCGTACAGACAGCGGGACGGTTTGGGATTACACCTGACAGGGCGGTTGACTATCTCGCCGACAGCGAAGGAACACAATTAAACTATACAGTAATGGCACAGGCTGTAGCGACATTCCGCGAGGCGGGAACGGTTGATGAGGCTTGCTTTAAGAAAATCCGTAAGGATGTGAAACGGCGAGGATGTCGGAAATAATGCTCGGAGCGATTATAGGTGATATCGTCGGCTCGGTCTATGAGTGGCATAACATCAAAACAAAAGACTTCCCCCTGTTCCGTGACGACTGCTACCAATGGCAGGGACAGAGCAAGGCTGTCTGCTGAAGTAACACACAACCACCCCGAAGGAATAAAGGGTGCGTTGGCCGTAACGGACGCAATATTTATGTGCCGTTTCTATGCGGGTGATTATGGCGATGATATGGGAAATCCCATTAACGAACGTTTAATCCTCGAGCAATACAAGATGCAAATCAAAGAACACATAGAGCGAAAACACGGCTATGACTTGAGTAAAACTCTGGATGAAATCCGCCTGACTTACCGATTCAATGAAAGTTGTCAGGATACGGTGCCACAGGCTATTATTGCATTCCTTGAAAGTACCGACTTTGAGGACGCTATCCGAAACGCAATCTCCCTCGGAGGTGACTGCGACACGCTCGCAGCAATCACTGGAAGCATCGCAGAAGCCGCCTATGGCGTGCCTGATGAGATAAAGGATAAGGGGTTGTCATTCCTCGACGAGCCATTGACCGAAGTCTATAAACGGTGGGAAGCATACATCAGGAATGGCTAAAATAAAGTAAGTCTCGTTAGTTTAACCAAGGTTTAACCAAATTTCCTTGAGCATTTTTAAGCTTCTTTTCACCGAAATCAACCTGCATCTGATGTCCCGGAGGCGGATCCTCAATAGCTTCATGGTCTCTTTGGTGGATAGTTTTTGGAATATCATG